>CAYUXQ010000001.1:0-296 GCA_964448925.1 uncultured Candidatus Saccharibacteria bacterium
ATATAAAATTTATAACTAAACTCACCCCGGTTCTTATAGTAGTTCTTAGCGCGGTGGCAGCTGCTGTACTGGTAGTTGTTTCAGGACAACCGGCTAGCACCAATAAGCTCAAACAACCCAGTATAATTATTCCGAATGATAAATGTGCATCTGTAGGTAACGCGACATATGGCTGTTATAAAAAAGAGCTCAGCCAAATTACAGCACAAATTAGCCCACAGGCTGCCTTTGCGTTAATCAAGAGTCAATACAAATCAGTACCTTATGTTAAGTCTCCGTGTCCTCAACTGGCTCAT
>CAYUXQ010000001.1:306-21620 GCA_964448925.1 uncultured Candidatus Saccharibacteria bacterium
ACAGATACATTTGCCCAAGGAGATCAGTACTGCTGGAGCGGCTATTATCATGGCGCTATGGAAGAACTTTCTAGCGAAAAAGGCTACGATTACATTATAAATAATGCCAACACTATTTGCAGCAGTGTGGCTAATAAAGAACGCTATAGTTTCTATCATTACAACTGCGTACATGGTCTTGGACATGGTTTTATGTTTGTTATTAAAGACGGAGATCCTTTCAGAGCACTAACTGCTTGCGATAAATTAACCGATACTTGGGAAGCACAGTCTTGTTACGGCGGTGTGTTTATGCAAAACATAATGAATGTTCAAGGCCCCGATGCTGACCGTGCTGCCCAGTACAAATATTTGCGAGCTAGCGAACCAATGTACCCGTGTACTGTTGTTGCTGAGCGTTATAAAATGCAGTGTTATCTTATGCAAACTTCTTATGCTCTTCCGATTCTTGGATATGATTTCTCAAAACTTTTTGCTCTCTGCGATGGAGTGGAAAATTTATATCGCTACACTTGCTACACAAGCGTTGGTAGAGATGCTTCAGGCCAGAGTGTCAGTGATGCTGAACGCACCAATGCAACTTGTTTACTAGGTAGTTCGCTACAGGCTCGTCAAGGCTGTATTGAAGGCGCTGTTAAGGACTTTGTCTCCTATTTTCATAATGATAAGCAGGCCAAATATTTGTGCTCTATATTGAATGAAGACTTACAACCATACTGCTATCAAACCGCACAATCTTACTACTCGACTTTCTAGATGCCGAAGGTATAATAAACGCCTATGGTACAAATGAGCGAAAATGAGTTCGGTGACTTGGTTGAAGCAGGGATTGAGGCTATTGCACAAAAGTACAAAAGCCGGTTGGAAAATGTGGCATTCTTGGTTGAGGATGAACCGACTCCCCACCAGCGGCGGGAGCTAGGTCTGGCCTGCGACCAAACTCTTTTTGGACTCTATGAAGGCACGCCATTGCCGGCTAGAATGGGTACCACCAAATTGCTACCCGACAAAATTACCATTTTCAAAAACCCCATACTATCCTTCAGTAAAGATGTACACGAAGCCCGCGAACAAGTCCGACATACTATTTGGCATGAAGTAGCCCATTACTTCGGTCTCGACCACGACCGCATCCACCAACTTGATGGCACAACAAAGCCGAAATCGTGATATTCTAAAACTCAAATGGCAAAAGGCAGCACAATTCTAAGCCGGTTCGGCAAGGATAAAATAACTTACCAAAACCTGGCCAAACTTAATATGGTTGCTGCAGCTTTGCTTGCCCTAGAAGCCCTTGGGCTTATTTTGCTTGCTCACAATAATCCTGCAAGCATTGCCATAACCACAAACTACCTTAGCAACGATGTTATTTCTGCTGCGTATGTACCAGCTACTCAGCACCTGTTTGATCTTAAGTTGGTGTATTTGGCAGCCGCTGTTTTGATAGTACCTGCTGCCAGCCGAGGTCTTGCCAGTAATACCTGGCGCAAAAAATACGAAACCAGTTTGAAAAAAGGCAACAACACTTTTCGTTGGGTCGAACACGGAGTAGTTACTGCGCTGCTGATGTTGTGTGTAGCCATGCTGGTCGGATTAACTGACTTGGTCAACCTTCTACTCGTTATTTGGTTAAGCGGTTTGATAGCTTGGTTGGGCTATAAATATCAAAGCTACGGGATCAAAAATAAATCTAGCGATTGGCAGCTTTTTCAGACAGCTTTAAAAGCCGGAGTTTGGTTGTGGGCTGTACTGCTTATTTACTTGGGCGGGGCACTGTTGTGGGGTAGGGGTCTGCCAACTTATTTATATTATATTTACGCCAGCATGGGGCTTATCAGCATTGGGTTTGCTTATAACACCTACCAGTCGTTCAGAGGCAGCGGTCGTTTGTCTAACAACTTTTGGACCGAACGGCTGTATTTATTGCTCACAGTTGTTGCTACCAGCGCGCTTGCCTGGCAAATCTACGCCGGCACCCTAAGATAACAAGGGCCGTCAATAACAATATTTTAATCTCGCAAGATCTGCTTCGTGTTGGCGATTATGTATCTGTATTTCTAAATAGCTCTGATGGATATACGCCAACAACGCTAGTAGATTTTTCATATAGTGCGTACTAGATTCATGACCAGCATCTTTGGCTGTTACAATGTTAATTGATGGCATATCAAAGGAACCCAGCCTATAAACCCGGGCAAAAAGAGGTTTATAAACTGTCGCGCAGCAGAATAGAAAACTTTATTCGCTGTGGGCGCTGTTTTTGGCTGGCTCAACGGCTTAAAATTGAACAGCCTTCCAGCCCGCCTTTTTTGATAAACTCAGCTGTCGATGAACTACTAAAAACCGAGTTTGACATCTACCGCGCCAAGGGCCAGCAGCATCCCTGGCAAATTGAGTTTAAGGTTGACGCCAAGCCTTTTGCCCACCAGAATTTAGAACGCTGGCGGCACACTTTTAGTGGCGTTCAACATTTAGACAAGGCAACTAATCTGCTAATTTATGGTGGCGTAGATGATGTGTGGGTAAATTCCAAAGACGAGCTAGTAGTGGTGGACTATAAAGCCACGGCTAAAACTAAGGAAATCACAGACTTAGACGAACCGGGGGGTTGGCACGACAGCTATCGCCGACAAATGGAAGTCTACCAGTGGTTGCTGCGCGGCGAGGGCCACAAAGTATCCGACACCGGCTACTTTGTTTACGCCAACGGCATCGCCAAGGGCAAAGGCTTTTTCAACAAAGTGGAATTTAGAACCAATGTTTTTCCGTACAAAGGCAGCTATAAATGGGTAGAACCGACTCTGAAAAAGATTAAACAGACCCTGGAAGGCGACATGCCGGCTAATGAGCCTACTTGTGAATTCTGCGCCTACGCTAAAGCCCGCACTCAACTTACCCTGGACGCTCTTGTCAAGAAGAAATAAAATGAAGCTATGCTAGATATTCGTTATATTCGGGAGAATGCTGAGCTGGTTCAAAAAAAGTCTGAAGAAAAAGGCTACAAAGTAGATATAGCCAAACTAATTCAGTTAGACGAACAACGCCGCAACTTGCTTGGCGAAATAGAGGCCTTGCGCGCTCAGCGGAACGAACTAGCTGACGACGCTAAGGGACAAAAACCAACCGAAGAACAAATTTCCAAAGGCAAACAGCTCAAAGACCAGTTGGCCGAGGCTGAGTCCAGACTGGCGCCCGTGGAAAACGAATACATGAATCTCCTAAATGAAGTACCAAATCCAGCATTTGACGATGTGCCGGTGGGCGGCGAAGCAGCTAGCGCGGAAGTCATCAGATGGGGTAAAAACACAACCAGTGCAACTGACCATTTGGATTTAGCCGAAAAGCGAGGTTGGGTGGATTTTGAGCGGGGCGCCAAGGTAGCTGGTACCAAATTCTATTTTTTGCAAGGAGACCTTGCCGAGCTTGAACTAGCCTTGGTGCGCTTTGGAGTAGATTTTCTGAACTTAACCGTTCCGCATTTGGTAAACACGCGTACAGCTAGCGGTGCCGGTTTTGCCAGCAAGGGAGCCGAAGATAGCAATGAGTATTTTGTAGAAGGCGAAGACCTAGCATTAATAGGCACAGCCGAAGCGCCTTTGACCGGCTACCATGCCGACGAAATTTTAGAAGAAAAGGACATGCCGTTACTATATGCTGGCTACAGCCCTTGTTACCGGCGAGAGGCCGGCACTTATGGCAAACACACCCGTGGACTTTTTAGAGTACACCAGTTCAACAAGTTAGAAATGTATGCGTTTACACTGCCAGAGCGAAGCGGGGAAGTTCACGAAAAGCTACGCGGGATCGAAGAGGAACTTTGGCAAAAGCTGGCAATACCTTACCACATTATCAACATAGCCAGTGGCGACCTTGGCGCCCCAGCCGCCAAAAAATATGACCTAGAATACTGGTCGCCAGTTGACGGCGCTTACCGTGAACTCACTAGTTGTTCAAACTGCACAGACTTTCAAGCCCGCAACCTTAACATTAGGGTTCGGCGCACAGATGGCAAGATTGAATCTGTTCATACTCTCAACGGCACGGCAATTTCTACTGCCCGGTCGCTGATTGCAATTATTGAGCATTACCAAACCCCTGAAGGAAAAGTTAGAATTCCCGAAGCCTTGCAGCCTTACATGGGCAACCGCCAAGAAATCTGATGCCAGAGCTCGAGGCAATCATTTTTGATTTAGACGGTACGGCCATGCCCAGTACGGAAGAATCGTTACCCAACGAAGTAGTAGCGTCTGCAGTTCGAAAAAATATAAACAAAATTCATCTTTGCGCGGCAACGGGTCGGTCTTGGCCAGTTGCAAAGAGGGCAGTTAAGAAACTGGGTTTGATTAATCCCTGCATAACCAGCGGCGGCGCCGTGATAACTGACCCAATTAGCGAAGAAGTGATCTGGAATGTAAAGATACGACCGAATGACATCAATAGCATTAAGGAACTAACTAGCAACTTTAATTATCCGGCTGCATTCACTAACGGCGTGGTAACAAAATATGCGAAAAATGTTGCAGAGGCCGACTTAAGGGCTCCACTTAACACTCTTTATATCTTAAACATCCCACAAGACACTGCGAAAGATCTCGAAAAAGCATTGAGAACTCTTTCGGGAGTTACCGTCGCCAAGGCATATTCTTGGAAGTTAGACAACGCAGTGGACCTTCACATAACCAATAGAGAGGCAACCAAAGAACATGCAGTTGTAGAGCTCTGCAATCTGCTCAAGGTTAATAGAGTAAATGTTGCAGGAGTAGGAGATGGTTTTAACGATCTGCATTTATTCAATTCGGTCGGCTATAAAGTAGCTATGGGTAACGTAGTAGATGAGCTTAAAGAAGCTGCAGATATAGTAATAGCCCCGGAAGAAGAAAACGGACTGGCGCAGTTTATAGAATCGGCCGTAGCGATTAATGAATATACTTAACTTGTTAAGTATATTTTACTTACTATCCTACTAGTGGATAAGGTATAATAATTGGGATAAATTACTAGGGTTCTTTAGTGAACCCAACAGTTGAGGAGTAATAAAGATTAGATTTAGACCGAAGTTACCTTCTAAAAAGGTGTTAAAAAAAGTTTTGGGCGACCCCCAGGCCGCTACCATTAAGCGCCTGCGCAAAAAAGTAAAGGTTATTAACGAGCTTGGTCCAAAATATGAGAAGATGAGTGATAAAGACCTCAAAGCTCAAACTGTAGAATTCAAAAAAAGGCTGGAAAAAGGCGAAAAGCTAAATGACATTCTGCCCGAAGCCTTTGCAGTTGTACGCGAAGCCGCTACCCGTACGCTCAAGCAACGCCACTTTGATGTTCAGCTAATCGGCGGTATGGTGCTACACGAAGGTAATGTTAGCGAAATGAAGACTGGCGAAGGCAAAACTTTGGTTGCTACACTGGCTGTATATTTAAATGCGCTCGAAGGCAAAGGTGCCCATGTGGTAACCGTAAACGACTATCTGGCCCAGCGTGACGCCGGCTGGATGGGCCAAGTTTACAGTTTTTTGGGGCTTAGCACTGGGGTAATAATCCCTGACGAAAGCTATGTTTTTAATTCGAATTATCACAACAAAGAACATTTTGACGAACGCATGCACCACTTAGAACCAGCCACCCGGCAAGAAGCCTATGCAGCAGACATTACCTATGGCACCAACAATGAATTCGGCTTTGACTACTTGCGCGATCACATGGTGCGCGAAACCGACCAGCTACGACAGCGCGACCTGCATTTTGCCATAGTCGACGAAGTCGACAGTATATTGATAGACGAAGCCCGTACTCCGCTCATCATTTCGGCCCCGTCTACAGCCAGCGCGGCAGCCTACCAGCAGTTTGCCAAAGTAGTGCGAAACTTAAAGGAAACCGACCACTATGAAAAAGACGAAAAACGGCGCAGTGTAATTCTGACAGATGCAGGAGTAGAGCTGGTTGAAAAAACTTTGGGCATTAGTAATTTGTACGCGACCGACAACCTGCGCACAATTTATCACCTAGAGCAAGCCCTGAAGGCACAAACTTTATTCCACCGAGACAAAGACTATGTGGTAACCAAAGAAGGCGAAATTGTGATAGTCGACGACTTCACCGGTCGGTTGCTAAAAGGCCGGCGCTACAACGAAGGCTTGCACCAGGCAATTGAGGCCAAGGAAGGCGTAGAAGTTCAGGAAGAATCTATGACATTGGCCACAATCAGTTTTCAAAACTATTTCCGGCTGTATAAAAAACTCTCCGGAATGACCGGCACGGCCATGACCGAATCAGAAGAGTTCCATCAAATATACAAGATTAATGTCATCGAAGTCCCATCTAACCGCAAAAACATTCGCCAAGACTTGTCCGACAGAATTTATAAAACCGAAAAGGGCAAATTCCATGCCATAGTAGAAGAAGTCAAAGCTCTTCATGAAAAGGGACAACCGGTGTTACTTGGAACGGTCAGCGTGGAAAAAAACGAACGCTTAAGTTCTGCGCTTCGGACTGCCAAAGTACCTCATGAAGTATTGAATGCCAAAAACAACGAAAGAGAAGCAGCGATTGTAGCCAAGGCTGGCCAGAAGGGTGCTGTAACATTGGCCACTAACATTGCCGGACGAGGTACGGATATTATCCTGGGCGAAGATGTCAAGGAATTAGGTGGCTTGTTTGTGTTGGGCTCTGAGCGGCACGAATCGCGGCGTATCGACAACCAGTTGCGCGGCCGAGCCGGACGACAAGGCGATCCGGGCACAACCCAGTTTTATGTTTCATGTGAGGACGACCTTATGCGCATTTACGGCGGCGAACGCATAGCCGGCATTATGGACAAGCTTAAAGTAGATGAAAATACACCCATTGAGAGTCGCATGATTACCCGCAGTCTAGAAGGCGCCCAGAAAAAGGTTGAAGGCTTTAACTTTGATACCCGTAAAAATGTTGTGCAGTACGACGATGTGATGAACCGGCACAGAAAAGCTATTTATGCTATGCGCTCAGAAGTACTCAAGGCCAATGACATCAGCCCGCGAATTAAAAAAACGATAGAAGAAGAAGCACAGTTTTGGGCTATTCATCCCGAGTCAACCTCTGAGCAATACGAGTCAATGCTACGCGAAGTTTTTCCTTTTGATGAGACTACACTTGATAAATTGTTTGACACTGAAGCCGAAAAATTCGGCGAGGCTCTAACTAAAGATGCCCTGGCACTATATAAAAAACAAGAAGTCGCCTTTACACCGGAAATTATGCGCAAAGTTGAACGCGATATATATCTGCAAATTCTAGACAACTTATGGATGCAGCATCTGGAAAACATGGACCATCTGCGCGAAGGGATTCACTGGATAAGCGTTGGGCAGCGAGACCCGCTGGTAGAATATCGTCGGCAAGGCCAGAGGATATTTGATGACTTTCAAGCAACCCTGCGCCACGACATTGTCCGTATGCTTCTTCATGCTGAACCACTCGACGCCGAAGCTTTGGAAAGCCAAACCGTAGAGACCGAGCTGACTCGTGCTGCCCGTGGTTCGGTAGATAACGCCGACCGCATCATCGAAGCTGAAAAGTTCGACGAAACCGACTTTAAACCACTCCAGCAAGAAGAAGCTGAAGAAGCAAAGCAAAGAGCCAAACGCAAAAAGGCCCGTAAAGCCGAGCGTCAGCGCAAAAAACAAGGCGCCAAAAGAAAGAAAAGAAAATAATGCCCCAAGCGTTTTATAAGGCGGACCTGCGATGAAGCATACGGTAACCGAGGTGGAGCTAAAAAATGGTGCCCGTGGTTTGTTTATAGATGTGCCAGGGGCTAGCGTTACCAGTTATGAGCTTAATTTCAGAGCTGGTGAGTTTTTAGTAAAACAAAAAAAATGGGAAGCACCACACTTGATGGAGCATGTTATTCTGGGCGCCAATGAGGAGTATCCCGACACCCAAGCTTTTCAGGCCGAGTTTAACCGTAATGGGGCTTTTACCAACGCTTATACCAGCTATTACTATGTAAGTTATGTCGGCGAAACCGCAGACTTTGAATGGGAGAGGGTACTAAAGCTTCAGTTAATGGCGTTGGCCAAACCGCTATTTTTGCAGGCCGAATTCGACGCCGAATTTGGTAACATCCGCGACGAGTTAGTTAGCTATTCCAACAACCACTTTCGGGCACTGGGCGGAGAAATGGGACGCAACTTCGGGTTCAAAACCATCCCCGACCGTGACCGCGTAAAACTGATGGACAATGTTAATCGGCAAGACATAGTCGAACACTACAAAAAAACGCATTTTACACGCAACTTAAGATTTGTAGTAGCTGGCTCTTTGCGCGGTCGTCGGGCGGACATAAAAAGAGTGTTAGAGTCAATTGATTTGCCGCGTGGCCCAGTTGGGTTCAAACTACCAGTCGAAAAGGCAACCCGGCCAGCCAAGCCAACCTTTATAGAAAACGACACCCTAGACAATGTCTATTTAATCATCAGTACTTACCTAAACGATACTCTAAGCATTGAAGAAGACGACGCTTTGGGTTTAGCTAGGATTATGCTTACCGACACCCTTTATTCCAATATTTTTGGCCAGGCCCGTGAGAAAGGCTTGGTCTATTCGGTAAATTCGGGGCATAACCAGTCCAGTAAAACTGCTGAATGGTGGCTGGGTGCCCAAGTGCTACCTACTAACGCACCGGCTCTGTGCGACATAGTGTTAAGTGAAGTTAAGAAAGTCCAAAATAAACTAATAGACGATGCAAACTTAGAGGCTACCAAACAATACGCTCTAGGTTCGTTTCAGCGGTCTATGCAGACAGTAGGCGCAGTAGCCGGTGCATATAACCGCTACTTTTTTGATGGTTATATTGAAGATGTTAAGACTATCCCGGCTCGTATTAAAGCTGTAACCAAGAATGACATTGCCAAGGCGATGGAGCGTATGTTTAGTCAAAACATCGGCAGCATAGGAGTACTAGGCGGCACCGACAGCAAGCTTGCCCAAAACCTTCAAGACCAATTACAGCCACTCTGGAAGTAGCATGGAAGAACTAAACAGCCGGGTCAAACACTTGAAGTCGCAAGTTGAGACTTCGATAGAGAAGCTTGGACTGGCTAAGCTACGACAAGATTATGACCAGGTTCAGCAACAAATGGCAAAACCTGGCTTCTGGGATAATCAAAAACAAGCCCAAGAAGTTAGCCGGCAAGCATCAGCCTGGTTAACCCAGCTTGAACCATGGGAGTCGCTGCAGGGGCAACTGGACGAAGCATACGAACTGATAGAGACAAATGATCCGGCCCTAGCGCCAGATCTAAAAGCTCAGTTGGAATTGCTAGAAACAAGGTATGACGACCTTAAAAAAGACCTTCGTTTCAATGGACCTTATGACGGGCACGATGTAATTTTGAATATTTATGCAGGTGCTGGAGGAACCGATGCTCAAGACTGGGTCCAAATGCTACTGCGAATGTACAGCCGCTGGGCGGATTCGGAAGGACTTAGAAAGGAAATAATTGAACAGTCGCCAGGTGACGAAGCCGGGCTCAAAAGTGCTACGCTCAAACTTAGCGGCGGGCAATTTTTATACGGCAAACTGGCTGGCGAGCATGGCGTACACCGCCTAGTTCGAAAAAGCCCGTTCAATAGTGCTGGCAGCCGTGAAACTAGCTTTGCCAAAGTCGATGTTTTGCCTTTGGTAGACAAGCCCGGGGAAGTTGAGCTAAATGACAAAGACCTAAAAGTTGATGTGTTTCGTTCTGGTGGTCCAGGCGGACAAAGCGTAAATACTACCGACTCGGCCGTGCGAGTGACCCACCTACCAACTGGGATTTCAGTAGTCATTCAAAACGAACGCAGCCAGCTACAAAACAAAGAAACTGCCATGTCGCTACTTCGTTCACGCTTAGTGGCGCTTCAGCTAGAACAGCATGCCGAAACACTAGCTGACTTAAAAGGTCCGAACAGAGCGGTAGAATTCGGCAGCCAAATCCGCAACTATATTTTGGACGACCGAATTGTCAAAGACTTACGCAGCGGTTACGAAACTCACGACCCGCAAAAAGTGCTAGACGGCGACCTAAACCCTCTCATTGAAGCCTACTTCGAATAATAATTGCTAAAAAATAAATTGCCTATGCTTGCAAAGCTTGGCCAAGCAAGGGGATAATTTAGCAATATGAATATTCCGGATGTTCGGTTTAGGGACGAAATAACTGCCCGAAGGCTGCCGCACGGTGCTGGTGCAATAAAAACTTACGAATCACTATATTCCAGATATGCCCAAAGTGACTTTGGCAGATTTCATGCAACTCAACCACTGCGCTATAGCCAAAACTTTGGCTATGAGCCAGGCCAAATGTTGGCCGACCTTGGCGACGATGTGCACCCTGTACGACACATGTGGCACACCGAGCAGAATGTACTGAGGCCTTTTTTGTTATCCCAAAACACTCACCGCGACCGCGACTTTGAGTACATTGTGCCCGAGCAAGTTGCAGCGCTTCGAAGCGGTGTGTTGTTACACGGCATTGGCGAGTGCGAAGATCCACGAATTAAGCAAGCAATTGGCCTAAGCGTGGGCGACAAGTTTTATGAGACCCGCACCCAACAGGACAACTTGAACGAAGCCAAAGTTCGCCGATATTTATATGATCAGCTTTTTCAAGATGTAAATGCAGATTTTATCGGCTCGGCTGAAGACATTATCGCTGGTAGTAGGGACCATTTTTTGGAGCAGGCTTTTAACACGGTTGAGATAATTGGCTATTATCAAACGGCAATGACTGCCGGAGCGGTTGTACTAAAGTCGTTGGAAGCTTCGGCTGGCAGGCCAGAGCCTAGCCACCGGCTACTGGCTCTTGGCAGGTTGGCGGTTAGAGTCAGAGACAACCACTACCCAACGTTGCACGAAAGAACTGCGTCATACCCCTACACCACAACTGTTCTATCTAGACACACTATGCAAGATCTGTGGGTCGATACGGGGGTGAGAGAATTTGTTGCAGATCAGAGCGAAAAACAACAACAAGGATAAGCGCTTCTTTGGCTATTCTGTTATAATTTTGGCTGAAATCTAAATAGTCAACAAGGATTAAAGCAATTAACCCGCACCAGCCCAATCCATATAGTCAGCCAACAAATAATTCTACGCCGCCACCGGTTAATAATTCTACGCCGCCTCCGGTTTATAACAGTGCGCCGCCGCCGATAGTCGGTTCGCAGCCACCGACAGTCAGTTGGCCTCAATCTCCATCTCAGCCGCAACAAACACCCACAGAGGTCCCTACACCCACTCCGTTTGCGCCTCCTATGCAGCCAACACCCATACAGCCAGCACAGCCCCCGCAGGTCTACTCAAGTAGCCCATACCAAGACCCATACTCACAGCCCCAACAAGAATCAACACAAAAGGCTTCAAAACTTCCCAAGGGCAAGGCAATGGCTGCGGCAGTAGCCGTAGTTGCGTTTTTAGTAGTAGGCGCTGTTAGCACGTTAGTACTAAAAAATAACGACAAGTCTTCGGCAGCACCCTTGAGCCTGGAAGCCAAACAAAACCTAGAACGCAAAGTAGATCTATATGCCATTGAACGGGCAGTTGTGCAGTATTCGGTGTCCCACCAGGGTCAAAGCCCGACTCTAGCGAACATGAACAATGCTCAGTTTCGTGCTCATTCACTTACAGGCGTTGGTCTTGATCAAACAACAGACCCAATAGGCAATACAGATCAATTGGCTGTAGCACCAACGGCTGGAGCCTATGCTTACATTCCTAGTCCTTCAGGCTGCAACAATAAAAATCTCAAATGTACCAGTCATAAACTTATTGCTACGCTAAGCGACGGCCAACAAGTCAGCCTACCCAACTAAACTTTTACAAAAAATCAGTTTTATAGTATAGTATGCATAGAATGAAGGCAGGCGAGTTTCTTGGTGCGTACAATATTTCCGCACAGAGTGCGGCTTTTGTTAATATGCCGGCAAGAGCATCCAAGGCGGAAAACGAACTACTAAAACTCGGAAAGAAAATTGAAGACAGGGGCAGGCTATACGGCGAAATTTTTAGCTTTGTCATCACCAATGCCCAGTCTGTTTCCGACCTAGAAACCGATGACGAAAAAAAACAAGCATTGTTAGTCAGGGATGACGTCACGGGGCGCTTTAACGAGGACCTACTGCCAAGAATTAACGAATACGAACAATGGCTAGACAACGGCTTGTTTCGGGACAATGTAGTGCTAGGATCATATGCCAAGTCGGACTCCAAAGACATAGCCCAACAAGCTCAAAACATTCAAAATCATCTGTTTTTCCATGTACTTAACGATGCAGCCCGAGAACAATGGCATGATTTTATCGACAATGGGTCAATAGGAATAGAGCCAGAAAAAAGAACACTAAACCAAAACATCGGCTGGCTAGCAGCCAAAGGAGTCATGTTGATTCAAATGCGTGCAGACAAAATTAACCGGGGCGAAAACGGTCGCAGCGGATATTTAACTTCAACAGGAAAGTCAGAGTGGAGGGGTGAGCTGGAAGGTATGCTCAACGAAGTTGACGCTGGGATTGCTCTTTTAGAGGCATCCATAAAAAGCGATCAGGAGAGGGCGTGGGTTCTTCCAGGGCCTCCGCAGTTCGAATACTTGGCTGGTGATCTCAATGCCGATTATATAGCGGTTGCAGCTAGAAGCCAACGGGCGCTTGGAATTCAGGTAAAAAGTAGCGGCTGGACAAATGGCGCGCCAGACAAGTTGCCGTATGTGATAACTGTTAGCGGACGGCATGACTTGGGTAATAGCTTTGCTATGCCAAGAGAAACAGCCGGCCAAAGGCACCTTCGGTACGACACCTACTCTTATGCTGGCTCACTTACCCTTGCTGCAGCCGCCAGATTGCCCAAAAGTGCTGAACAACTAAAGGGTATTTACGGTGACCAACGCTTCATTCCGGTTATGGCAGCTGCTCAAGCTAACCGTAAAAAAAGACAAACACAACTAGGGGCTGCTACAGAGCGTGTTGGCTATAAACTGCATCATGCATTATAGAGCTCGCCGGTAAAAAAGCACGAGCTTCATCTGGTATACTAATTAGCGATGATTCTGCTAGATCGTGTTAGCAAAACATACAACCAAAGAGGGCAGGCGCTAGAACGCGTCAGCCTGCATGTTGAGCCCAAAGAATTTGTAATTATTGTTGGTCAGTCTGGTGCAGGTAAATCAACTCTGTTCAAACTACTCACTCGTGAAGAAAAACCAACTAGCGGCAAAATTATTGTTGGCGGTATGGATTACGACAAGTTGTCGGACAAAGATGTGCCGCTATTGCGCCGCAAAATCGGGGTTGTATTTCAAGACTTCAAACTGCTCAACAACAAAACAGTATACGAAAATGTTGCCTTTGCGCTGGAAATAGCCGGTTTACCTAAAAAAGAAATTGAACATACTGTTCCAAAAGTCCTAGACATAGTTGGGCTAAAAGGCAAAGAGAAACACTATCCTCTGGAACTTTCCGGAGGTGAACGCCAGCGCGTAGCTATTGCCAGGGCAATTGTTCGCCAACCAAAAATTCTCATAGCCGACGAACCGACAGGCAATCTAGACCCTAAACACGCCTGGGATGTAATAAAGGTACTAGAAAAAATCAATAAGTTTGGAACAACGGTGTTGTTGACAACCCATAACCAAGACATAGTCAACGCCCTCAAGCGGCGTGTAGTGACCATCAAGGACGGTCAAGTAGCATCAGACAGGGCAGTAGGACGATATAGGGGAGTATGAGTCTTTCAAGAAACTTAATTAGCACAGAGCGCGTATTTAAATACGGAGTAATTAATTTTGGCCGTAATATTTGGCTAGCTATCGCAGCTATTGCCATGATGAGTATTACTTTGACTATTCTACTTTTTGCAGTAGTTGCTAACGCAACTTTTCGACACACAATTGCTGAAATAACCAGTCACATCGATGTATCCTTTTACCTTAAAGATGATGTCACGGCTGCCCAGCGTGACAGCCTGGTACATGATCTAATAGCACTTGACAATGTTAAGGGTGTGACCTATCTCAGTAAGGCCGATGCGCTCAAAATTTATCAAGCTCAAAACGCCGATAACAAAGATCTGCTGACGGCAATTGCCGAAACCGACAACCCCCTGCCTGCTAGTTTGGCAATTAAGCCGCTTGACCCTAACCGACTGCAGGAAATACGCGACTTTCTTTCAAAACCAAAAGTAGTCGCCTTACAATCCGAAAATTCTAATTTTGGTGACGATCGTAAAACAGCGATTGACAAAATCACCCGTGCTACTCACTTTTTTGAACAGGCCGGAGTAGTAGGTATTGTAGTTTTTATGGTTATTTCAATGCTCATAATCTTTAATACTATCCGCATGGCTATCTTTAATCGTCGAGACGAATTAGTTATTATGCGTTTACTTGGGGCCGGCCCCTGGTTTATTCGAGGGCCGTTTGTAGTCGAAACTATGCTTTACGGCGTTGTTGCTGCTGCTATTTCACTAGTTGTTTGTTGGGGGCTGTTTGAAGTAGCAAGTTCAACGCTTCAGGCCAGTAGTCTGGGTCTGCTTGACATTGGCTACTCCAGCAACTACTTTAACAACCATTTTGGGACTATTTTATTCGGTCAGGCTGGGATTGGTATAATAATAGGTGCCGCATCTTCTTTCGTCGCAACGCGGCGCTATCTGAAAAGTAAATAAAAACTAAAATTTATAAAGTTCATATTAATTTCTCGGTGGGTATATATCCGAAGCTTGAGAAGCTTGACTATAGACTAAGGAGAGAATAATATTAAAGTGTTCATGCTAAAACAAAAAGATCAATTTGAAACTGTAAAAATGCGGATTGCTGTATTTACAGCAGTTATTGTTGTATTAGTAGGCGGCCTATTGTGGGCTGGCTCAGTTAGAGCCGATAATGTATCAGATCAGATCCAGGATCTTCAGGCGCAAAACGCATCGTATAGAGATACTCTTAATCAGCTTTCGGCCTTAGCAACTAGCTATCAGAATGCAATTGTCCAGCTCCAAGCTCAAATAGATAGCCTGCAGCAGGCAATTGTTTCTAGCCAGCACGAAAGTGATTTGTTGCAAGAACAGATTGATCAAGCACAAAAAGAGCTCGATCGCCAAAGGTCTGTGCTTGGTAAAAACATTAAGGCTATGTACCTAGAGGGTGATGTTTCAACCCTGGAAATTCTGGCTAGTAGTAACAACTTGAGTGATTATGTCAACAAAGCCGAATACCGTAATTCAGTGCAGAGCAAGGTCAAAGAAACGCTTGATAAAATCAATCGTCTGAAACAAGACCTTCAGACCAAGCAGAATGCGCTAATTGCAACCATCAAAGACCAAGAGACCAAAAAGTCCTTACTGGTGGAGTCACAAAGCCAGCAGAGCCAAATGCTCAGCTTCAACCAAACCCAGCAAGCAGATTACAACCAGAAAACAAAAGATAATCAAAGCAAAATAGATGCTTTAATAGCGTCCCAGCGGAGAGCTAACTTCAACCCGGATGGCGGCTATTATTTTATTAGGTTCCCGGGCAATGTTTCTTCCTTCAACCCCGATAGCTATCCCTATAGGAATGCTGGGTTTGGGATGAGTCCTGGTCCTGGTTGCGTTGATAATGATGGGCCGGATACCTGGGGTTATTGCACTAGACAATGTGTCTCTTATGCAGCGTGGGCGGTAGTAGCTTCGGGCCGTTCGGCGCCAATGTACTGGGGAAATGCACGCGACTGGGTAAGCGCCGCGTATGCAAGAGGTATTCCGGTTTATCGGACGCCCCAGCCAGGCGATATTGCTATCAGTACTAGTGGGTACTGGGGGCATGCTATGTATGTTACCGGTGTTTCTGGCAACAACTTTACGACAAGTGAATACAACACTTATCTTACCGGCCAGCTCAGCTATCAAACTCGTTCGTTCTAAAAAAGTCTTTGTTATTTCAAAGGCATTACTCAGCAAAAAATCAGCCATAATCGGTTTGCTATAATAGAAATCAAGTTTAAATCAGAAAAAATCGGAGGCCAATAAAAGTGGACCAATCCAAAGACCAAAAGTCCGCCAATTTGTCGCGTCGCACCAAAAAAAGCTTATTTACCAAAATTATTACTGTGAGTGCAGCAGTGATAGTGGTTTTTGGAGCTGGCTTAGCTATCGGAAAGGGCGATGTTAAAATAGCTGGTCTTAGCCAAGCACAAACCCTCAGCCCCAACTCGTACCAGCTTGACTACTCATCGGTCGAACAAGTTTATAGTCTACTAAAACAAGATTTTGATGGCCAGCTAAACACTGACAACCTACTAGATGGGATAAAAGCTGGTTTAGCTAGTGCAACTGGTGACCCTTACACAGAATACTTTAACGCAAAAGAGGCAAAGGAGTTCAACGAAGCTCTCAACGGTAGTTTTACTGGAATTGGGGCAGAACTAGGTACCAACGCCGATAAAAATGTTATTGTCGTCTCACCACTTTCCGGCTACCCAGCAGAAAAAGCCGGTATGAGACCCAGGGATATAATTGCTGCTGTAAATGGCCAACCGACTAGCGGTATGAGTGTTGATGCTGTAGTCAAAAAAATCCGCGGTCCAGAGGGCACTAAGGTGACCTTAACCATTGTTCGTGGCGACGGAAAACCGTTTGAGTTAAATATCACCAGAACCCAAATAACAGTTCCTAGTGTAAAGACTGAGGTCATAAATGGAATCGGGTATATGAAAATAAACCAATTTACTTCCGATACAGCAGAGCTTGCGCGTAAAGCAGCCGAGGATTATAAATCCAAAAATGTAAAAGCTGTTGTCGTTGATTTGCGTGGTAACCCAGGGGGGTTCCTAAATGGTGCAGTAGAGGTGTCTAGTCTTTGGCTAGACAAAGGCCAAACTGTAGTAAGCGAGCGTCGTGGAACGACCATTGTCAATACACACTACGCTACTGGTGATGAAAATATATTAAAAGGTATGAAAACAGTCGTTCTAATCAATGGAGGTAGCGCTAGTGCCAGCGAGATAATGGCCGGTGCTTTACGAGACAACAAAGCTGCTACGATTGTGGGAGAGCAGAGTTTTGGAAAAGGCAGTGTACAAAAAGTCGAACAGTTATTTGGTGGAGCAGAAATTAAAATTACTGCTGCTCATTGGTATACTCCTGCTGGTAAAACCATTGATAAAACGGGCATCAAGCCAGACATTGAAGTCAAATTAACTGATGCCGATATCAGTGCTGGTAAGGATCCACAAAAAGATAAAGCTTTCGCTCTTGCGGCAGTAGCAAACTAGTAACACATTAATGCTCGGCTGGGTAGCTAAGCCCGGCTGCCGTGCTTGGCTACAGTTTGCTCATCTGTTATATTTAGACTAATCAAAAAGGAGACCGAAAGGGAATAATAGCGTGGCAACTAAAGCCAAGCGTGAACCTAAATATGTTTTTGTTACAGGCGGAGTGCTTTCGGGCGTCGGCAAAGGCATCACAGCTGCGTCAATCGGTAACATTTTAAAGGCCCGTGGTCTAAATATTAACATCCAAAAATGCGATCCCTATTTGAATGTTGACGCCGGTACGCTTAATCCATCTGAACACGGTGAGTGCTTTGTAACGGCCGATGGTGCCGAATGTGACCTAGACCTTGGACATTACGAACGCTTCTTGGACACAGAGTTGACCAGTGCTAGCAGTCTGATGTCTGGCCGCATTCTTTCTGAGGTAATCGCAGGTGAGAGATCAGGCAAGTTCTTGGGTAAAACGGTTCAAATAATTCCACATGTCACAAACCACATTCAGGAGACTATCGCTAAAACAGCGCGTGGCTATGATGTTCATATTGTTGAAGTCGGCGGTACCGTAGGCGACTACGAATCGCTCAGTTTTATCGAAGCAATTCGTGAGCTTTCATATAAAGTTGGTCCCGAAAACTGCATTTTTGTTCATGTTGTTTACTTGCCGTATCTAGGAGCAAGCGGCGAATTCAAAACCAAACCGGCACAAAATGCTGTACGCGAACTGCGAGGCCTTGGCATTGTACCAGATGTCTTGGTGGCTCGAACAGAAGTAAAGCCGCCGCGTTCAGTCTTACCCAAGCTCAGTCTTTTTAGTGGTGTAGACCAAGAAGCAATTGTGCTGATGCCCAATGTAAAGAGTATTTATCAGGTTCCGCTTATTATGGAAGAAGCGGGCATTGGACGGGTCATAACTTCTAGGCTAGGGCTGCGCAACCAAAAAGCCGACTTAACTAGCTGGAAGAGGGTTGCGACTAGCGCACTTAAAAACTACCGCAAATCAGCCAAAATAGGGCTGGTGGCTAAGTATCTGGATAACCAAGATACCTACATGTCCCTCACAGAGGCGCTTAGGGCATCGGCCTGGGCCAGCGATGTAAATGTAGAGATTGTTTGGATAGACTCCGAAAATTTAGAAAAAGATAAACAGTACCGCAAAGTGTTAAACGAAGTGGATGGCTTGGTCGGCTTGCCTGGTTTTGGCAGCCGCGGCACAGAAGGAAAAATTGTGGCTGCCCAACACGCTTATTCGAACAAGGTTCCATACTTAGGTATCTGTTTGGGCATGCAAATTTCGATCATTGCTCTGGCGCGTCTGGCTGGCATGGCTGGTGCTAACTCTACCGAATTTGACTCTAACGCGAGTGAACCTGTTGTCAACACTATGGCCGAACAGGTAGGCAAAGAAAATACTGGCGGTACTATGCGCCTTGGTGACTACCCATGTGTATTATCCCGCGGCAGCATTGCTAGAAAGCTGTATGGCTCGGAGAACATAGTCGAAAGGCATCGCCACCGTTATGAAGCCAACAACGACTACCGCGACCAATACGAAGCCTGGGGGCTAAAAATAAGCGGGCTGTCGCCCAGCGGAAAGCTAGTGGAAATAGTCGAAGCCTTAAACCACCCATTTTTTGTAGGAACCCAGGCGCATCCCGAACTTCGTTCACGACCAGGGCGCCCTCACCCGCTATATAACGGCATAATTCGAGCCGCGCTTGCTAAGAAATAACTATTACTCTAGCATAAGCTTATATGGTCTCTAAACACTATCTTGAAGAAACTAAGCCAACCAGTAAAAAAATTCTTCTGGTAGAAGATGACGACAATTTAGCAGCCGTATACCAAAGCCGTTTTGCGAGTGAAGGCTTTGATATTCGTCGAGTGGCCGATGGCGAACATGCCCTTGCAGAAACCCTGGCTTACAGACCAGACCTAGTGCTGCTAGACATAATGATGCCTGAAATTAGCGGCTTTGATGTGTTAGATATTCTGCGTAATACACCCGAAGTGGGTAACACCAAAATAGTTATGCTAACTGCTCGCGGCCAGGAAGCTGACCGCCAGAAGGCAATTGACTTAGGTGCTGATGATTATTTTGTTAAGTCCCAGGTGGTCATTAGCGATGTGGTGGCGAGAGTCAAGAAACATCTGAACTAGTACCTGCTTTCCTGCCTCCAGGGGCAGCCATGAAAATAGGTAAGCAGGGTTGGGATATCGAAGCAAGAGAAGAAGGTTGCATATTATAAGTATAAGTGCTATAATAATGCTGTTAAATTTAGCCAAAACAAAAAAATGTCTGAAACCCTCTCAACAAAAGTTCGAACTCCAGAACTATCTGTCTCTAAGCCAGCAGAAGTTTTTGCTCAGGCTCCCGAAGCTCAAACAATACTTGGGCGGTTGTATAATGCCGAACCCCTAACCGACGAGCCCGAAATCCCTCTTTCTGGATTAGAAAGACTGAGGAAGAAGTTATTCTTAGCCACCACGAACTTAAAAAATGGACCACCCGATGTAATCGTGAACGCAAGCAACCATGAAGAGCCAATTCAAGTACCGCTTGATCTAGTGGTGGACGCCCAGGGGTTTGTTAGTTGGGAGGGACGAGGTGCAAAAGTTAATAAAACAATAATGACAGACGAAGGCTATAAAACTTTACCGAGCAGAGAGGTTATTGAACTTTATGCAAGCATGGGTAAAAACGCCCCAATTATCCCAGCGTTTGATTTATTTATACAACTTGACGGCAAAATCTTCCTAGCTAACAGCAATGATGGGTCTCATCGCCTTGCAGCCGCAATACTAAGAGGCGATAAATCTGTGCCCACATTATCCCTGAGAGTTCGGCAATTAGACGAAAATATTTTTTAGGACTTGATAGATAATTTAAACTACGCTGACTTCGGTACGGTAGACTGAACGGCCGGTAAACTTTTTGACTCGCCGCTGTGCGAATTTGACAGTGCCGTCTTTGGCAGCGTGGATGGTGTAGTTGCGAGCTAAAAAAGTGCCATTTCCGGCAATTTTGCTCATGCCAACTTGGCGAACTATTACATCGCCGGTTTTGACTTTTGAACCACCGAATACCTTTACGCCTAACCGTTGGCCGGGGCTGTCGTGGTTGTTTTTGCTAGTACCGCCAGCTTTGACATGTGACATCTGCTTACTTCCTTATCTCCTTGATATAACTAAAAGCTGTCTGGCGACCGTTTGGCCAGGGCGAAAATAGACTAGATCGCTACTCCGGACATGCTTAAATTCAAGTCTATTGTACCCCAGTTTGCCGATTTGGTCAATCAGGGGTAGATGGGTGATTTGACCAGAAGCATGCAGCCAAGCTGGCACCGCCAAGCAAAGAGGCCGATTGGGCTTTATTTGCGGTGCTAAATTTAGCAAGAATTTGCTCAAAATAGTATTCACATCGCCAATAATTTCCTTTAACTTGGCAGGGCTGGGCATAGTACTCAGTGGTCTGCCCAGGTAAGTTTCCGACGCCACAGTGCTAATAGCAGCCCATTGTTTATTAGTAGCGTCACCTTGTTCAACATTTGCAAGTCCGTTGATATCTGGATGGCTTTTAACCAACCAGGCCAGGTTGGTTTTGGTATATTCCACCATTTTGGTTTCTAAATCGCTGCCTTGGACATTGTAACCGACAAGCAGTGCCTCCTGAAGTACTACGCCGGTTCCGCAAAAAGGGTCCAAAATAGAAATCCTAGGTACTTGACTACTTGTTTTCGTACCAGTCTTTGAATTCTGTGGTCCAAGCTGCAAGTCTCTCTCGATTCTACCAGCTGAAAGGTTGATAATTATCTGGGCTAACTTTGGTGGCAGCATTCCAACTCGGGCATCACGGGCCGGCCGTGCCTGGTCACGGGCCGCATAAGCTTCGATATCCTGAACAAAAAGAGTTTGAGCCAAGATTATATTTTGCCCGTCGCTGGCAAGTATTAGCTCCCATCCGCCTTTGCTAGTTAGTTTGTTATGAAGAACTTGAGCACTGCTAAGGGCGGTTCCGTTATTTGGAGTAACGCGTGACGGACGGCCTGAAGCTCGGATAATTTTTT
>CAYUXQ010000001.1:21630-31841 GCA_964448925.1 uncultured Candidatus Saccharibacteria bacterium
TTTTTGAGTTTTAGCCCCGTAGCTTCGATTTGAGCTGGACTAATGCCAATACCATATGCGCTGATGCCAATAGTCAATTTGACACCTTCAGGCATACGGTCTATGCGGCCTGGCGAGTTTTTCAGTAGGTGGTTTTCTGCACTTCGCCAGGTCTTGCCGACTTCAGCGTTGAGTATCCTGGCGACTTTAATCGTTCCACCCAGCCGTCTAAAGTTTATTTCGCAAGCTTCTAAGTCTAGCAAGGCATGCTCGCCAAAAGGCCGAACATGTGAGGCGCCAAAAAGACTTTCTAACTCGGCCAAGCCAAGCGCTGGTTGACGACCCAAAATGCAAAGTGTTCTAGGTGTAAAATCAGTCATCTCTTAGGGTCTCATTATAAGGCTTTTTGCAACTAGCCAGGCTATAATAGTTAAGTAATATATATGAGCGAGCAAAAATCTTCGCGCTGGAGGCTCTATCTAACGATTGCCACATTAGTGGGTCTTGTTGTTTTAGTCTGGGGTCTGCGTGATGAAATTAGTCAAGTACTTGCCGACTTGGACGAAGTTAATATAATTGCTCTCCTGCTACTCATCCCAATCGAAATCATTAATTATGATGCCTATGCTAGGCTTTACCGGAGTTTTTTTGCTATTTTGGGTGAACGGATTCGCTACTGGCCGATGTACCGGCTGACACTAGAGCTAAACTTTGTAAATCACATTTTACCCAGCGGCGGAGTTAGCGGGATTTCATACTTTGGAATTCGTATGCGCGGACTAGGTGTCAGCGTACCAAAAGCAACCCTAGCCCAAGTTATGAAGTTATTGCTCCTGTTTGTTAGCTTCCAACCGCTTCTGGTACTAGGAGTTTTGATGTTGGCTATTCGGGGTCATGCCAATCAGCTAATATTGGTCGTGTCGACAGCCATAGTTACTCTATTGCTCGTAGGGACTTTGCTGGGGATATACATAATAGAAGACCGGCGTCGCATAAACAGTTTTCTTTTGTGGCTAACCAAAATTATAAATCGTCTAATCCATTTTTTCCGGCCCAAAAAACCAGAGACTTTTAGTCTTAACAATGCCAAGCGTTCGGTCGATGAGCTTCACGATAACTACATAATCCTAAAAAAGAACTGGCGTCAGTTAAAAATGCCTTTTGTCTATACAACTGTCGCCAACCTTAGTGAAATAGCAGCTCTTTATGCTGTCTATGTAGCTTTTGGCCAATATGTTAATGTTGGAGCCGTAATTTTAGCCTACGCCGTTGCTAACTTTGCCGGTTTAATCTCCGTCCTGCCGGCTGGAATTGGCATATACGAAGGGTTGATGACAGCAGTACTGGTGGCATGCGGTGTGCCGGCTTCGGTTAGTTTGCCTGTAACACTAATGTACCGCGTGTTGATGATGCCTCTCCAGCTAGGACCAGGCTATTTTTTCTACCAGAAGTCACTCAAAGAAGGTTTAATAAGTAAAACCAAACCAATTACCTAAAGCCTACAAATATGGATCTTATTTTCACGCCCTCTGAGTTTGTTGCCATCTTTAACCAAACGCTAGAGTTTGCATATCCAAAAGTAACTATCGAAGGAGAACTGTCTGGTTTTCGGACTAGTCGCAGTAAGTGGCTTTTCTTTGATTTGATTGATGAACAAACAAGTCTTAGGTGTTTTGGCACAGTCTACCAGCTACCAGGTCCCTTAGAAGACGGAATGAAGCTAAAGGTAGTTGCAATCCCGCGTCTACACCCGAAATTTGGTTTTAGCATGAATATTCTATCAATTACGCTTTCTGGGGAAGGCACTCTCAGAAAGGGGGCACAGTTATTAGCTGCCCAACTGCAAAAAGAAGGCCTTTTTGACCTCAGCCGCAAAAGGCTTCCCCCGGTTTTTCCAAGCCGTATCGGACTAATTTGTGCCACAGCTTCGGCAGCTCAAGCAGACTTTATCAAAATTGCTGATCAACGATGGGGCGGGGCAGAGATAATTGTGGTCGATACACCGGTGCAGGGTGAATCTGCGCCGACTGGAATCATATCAGCGCTTGAATTCCTTAACAGCTCCAGCACCCCTATTGATGTAATAGTAGTTACCCGCGGAGGAGGGAGCACCGAAGACCTGGCTGCTTTTAATGATGAAAGAGTAGTCCGGGCAGTTGCTGCTAGCCGAATACCAACTTTGGTTGCTGTCGGTCACGAAACCGATAAAAGCCTGGCAGAGCTAGCTGCTGATGTTCGGGCAGCTACACCGTCTAACGCCGCCCAAATGATTTTTCCGGATAAAGCAGCAGAAATGAATCGTCTAGAGGCCCAATCAGTATTACTGAAGCAAAGATTAAATACCTACTACCAAGACCGTTTGAATCAATTAAAGTCGGCCGGCGTTGAGCTAAGAGAGAGCCTTATAAATAAAGTAGCTAAAGAGACTGCTCGCTTAGAAAGCATAAAGCGCTTAGTAGCGGGGCTAGATCCAGACACTGTTTTGAGGCGTGGATATGCGCTGGTTCGTCTCGAGGGGCAGCTGGTTCGCTCAGTACAGGGCTTAAAAAGAGGTCAAGTAATCGAAGCTCAGCTTAGTGATGGTAAAATAAATTCAATTATTAAAGGGGTAACAAAAAATGCCTAAAAGGAACTTAGCACCAAGCTATAGTCAGCTGTCCGAGCAGCTTAACGAGGCTTTAGCATGGTTCGAGTCTGAGGACTTAGACATCGATCAGGCACCAGTAAGATATCAGGAAGTACAAAAAATTATTGCACAGATGGAAAAGCATCTAAAAGAAGCCAAAAATAAAATAACCATAGCTGGATGATTTGATGGATTGGCTCTGGTTGGGTTTTTGGGTGGTTTGGTGGTTGGCAGTAGCATTAATTTTGGCCTGGGGCGCTGTACTACTTTTTGGAGCGCCGTATTTTCCTAGTCTCAAAGTCCATGTCAAAGCAGGGCTAGACCTGCTCGATCTAAAAAAGGGTCAAACAGTATATGACTTAGGCTGCGGTGATGGACGATTCTTAAAAGCGGCCGCAGGGCGCGGGCTCAACGCGGTCGGCTATGAGCTAAATCCTTTCATGTTTCTCTATAGTTGGCTTACTTGTTTGCGTTATGGTAAGCAAGTACGAGTTAGGTGGGGGAATTTTTGGAAAGTCGACCTACATGAAGCTGATGGGATTTTTGTATTTTTGTTTACCAATTATATGGACAAGTTCGATAATTTAATTAAAACTCAGGCTCGAAAGGGTGTTTTGGTAGCTAGCCACACTTTTGAAATTCCCGGCAAAAAACCAATTGCTAAAAAAAGCACTGTTTTTCTATATAAGTACTAGTTGTTTGGGCTCAGACCTTAGAGGTCTAGAAAATACAGCTTAAGGCAAAAACCCATTTATTTAATGCCGTTATAGACGCAGTAATCCGATAACTTGGTAGTCAGGTAGCTAGACTTCTATACCTTCTGCGATGAAAATAGCCGCTCTAGTGGCTACTCGAAAGCCTACTACCTAGCTTGCACCGAGGTGAAATCTATTTTAAGATAGTACTTATGGTTATCAAAAGCCAAAATGGGTCTATTGCCTCGCTAGCAATAATCTTAGTGCTTGGCATTGGCTTATTAGCAACTGGCGGATTTGGTTTTTGGGCCTACTCCCAAGGACAAGACTATAAGAACAACTATACCGCTAAGGCTAAAATAGATGTCGACAAGGCTTTAGCTGCCCAAAAAGCCGATCTTCAAAAGCAGTTCGACGAACAGTCTAAAAGTCCGGTTAAAACTTATAAGGGGCCGGTGACTTACGGTAGTGTAGCATTTGATTATCCTCGCACCTGGAGCGCCTATATTGACGAAGCCAACAGCAGTACGCCGATTGACGGCTACTTTCACCCCGACATTGTACCGGCGACTAAATCAGACGGCGCACCGATGTCACTAAGAGTCCAGTTAATGTCTCAGGATTATGCGAGTGTTGTGAGGCAATACTCTTCACAAACAAAGGATGGCTCACTGACAGCTGCTGCCTATACCCCACCCAAAATGAAAGACAAAGCCAATGTTTCTCCAGGAGTGCGGCTTGATGGGTTGATTGACAAGGACACTAACGGAGCGCTTGTAATACTTCAGGTCAGGGACAAAACACTAAAAATCTGGACTGAATCCAAAGACTATTTGGCCGATTTTAATGATGTTGTAATGCCCTCGTTGAGCTTTTCGCCATAGTTTAAGCTAGCTCAAACCTGCTATACTAATCTAGAAAAGAGAGGGGGCGAAAGTAAAAAGGCAGTCAGGCCGGGAAGCTGAGGAAATAGCCGAAAAACGGGCGCTATTAGCCGCACTGAGCGACGATTTAACTCTGCCGCTTTTGCAGGTAAAGTCGACTTTGGAGTTGCTCGACGCCGAACGATTTTCCAAAAAAACTATTCCGGTCCACGCCCAGAATATGTTGCTGGGAGTCGAATCAGGCTTACAGCTAATTGAAGCCTATCGTCTAGCCCTAAAAACTGGCGGCACCGAAAACTTGGCTTTGGAGCCAGTTGCCGTTGGTGCCATTCTGCAGGATGTAGCTCATCAACTGACACCTTATGCAGCCCAGTACTCTACACAGCTAGAAGTCGAAGTCAAAGGCCGGCTTAAACCAGTTCTGGCTCACAAGCCGAGCCTGGTTGCCGCCATTCAGGTCCTAAGTGCCAGTCTAATTAGAGCCCAAACGGCTGAAAAACGCCAAAAATCATACCGGCTTTTGCTAGCCGCTCACCGTAGTGATGAAAACGGCATTGCTACGGGTGTTTTTTCAAGTATGAACGGGCTTTCTGACAGAACACTTCGAAGCGCCAGAAGTCTAATTGGTCGAGCACGCCAACCACTGCCTCAAGTACCAGCTGGAGCGGCTAGCGGCGTGCTAATTGCCGATATGCTATGTGCTGCTATGTGGCAGCCTCTGAGAGCTTCAGCTCATCGCAATATGGGAGGTCTGAGCACCGCCGTACCTTCGTCCAAGCAGTTGAACTTTGTATGATATGGCTAGAGTTTTACTGATAGAACCGGACAAGCCACTAGCGACCAGCATTAAAAAATTCCTGAGTCGCAAGGGGCACCTGGTAGACTGGCAACCCGACCCCCAGGGAGCTATAAATAGCGCAGACCGCAAACCGCCCGACGCAGTAATAGTAGACCTAGCGCTAGGGGCGCATAACGGCGTAGAGTTTTTGTATGAATTTCGTAGCTATCCAGAGTGGCTGACAGTTCCGATCATTGTTTATGCTGGTGTCGCACCACAGGAGCTTACTAGCTTGGAATCTGCCTTTGAAAAGCTGACTGTCAGCGCCTACCACTACAAGCCAACAACTTCTATGGTTGATCTTGCTAAATCAGTCGAACGCTTAGTTGCAACTGTCCCAGGATGAATCCCATCAGATGTCACCTACCTTCCGAACCGGGTTACCGTGACTCGAATCGCTTGCATGGTTCAAACGATAAATTAAAGCCGGTAGTCTTTGAGGTCTAGCGGGGTGAATCGCTACACTACCGAAGGCATAATCCTGGCCCGCATAAATTATGCAGAGGCTGATCGGATCCTAACCTTTTTAACTCCAGACCACGGCAAAGTAAGGGCTTTCGCTAAAGGTGTCCGCAAACAAAAGTCCAAGCTGGCTGGCGGGTTAGAGCTATTTAGCGTTAGCTATCTTAGCCTACTGGTAGGCAAAAGCGAAATAAACACCGTTATTTCAACCAAGCTCAAAAAGCACTACTCCCACATTCCTGCCAGTCTAGACCGCACCGACGCGGCTTACGAAATGATAAAATTGCTCGCCAAATCCACTGCTGATCATCCAGAAAAAGCTTACTTTGACCTATTGGAGGCTGGTTTTGAATCGCTAAATAACACAAACCTAGACCCCAACCTGGCTAGGTTATGGTTTGGGCTACATTTGTTGAAACTGACAGGGCACAGCCCCAATTTAACGACCAACCCCAGAAACCAAAAATTGCATGCAGGTAGCAGGTATAACTTTGACTTTGATTCAATGTGTCTTAGCCCCGCGCCAGGTGGTGACTACACGGTCAATCACATCAAGCTGTTGCGCCTAGCTCAACACCAAACCTCAGCTAGTAAGTTGGCTTTGGTTAAAAATGCGTCAGAACTGGCCAGCCTGCCAGCTGGCCTGATTCATCTACTAACTCAGCGGCTACTACTACATCGCTAGACGGCGCTATCCATTCAGTAGATTCTGAAGCTCCGTTTTCTGCAAATTTTTTAAGTCCGCCTAGGGCAACCTCGGACTCAGACAAGGCAAGCAATGATTCCACAATTGATGTTTCAAAGACTTTTGTTTGGGTTTTTCTTTCGATGCTCATCGAAGATTTAATTATAACAACTTATAATTTCCTATATAATCTGTAATTAAGATGAGCGTAAAACTAGAAGATATTGTTTCATTGGCCAAAAGGCGGGGGTTTATTTTTCCTAGCTCAGAGATTTACGGCGGTCTGTCGGGCGTTTACGATTACGGGCCGCTGGGTGTGCGCCTAAAGCACAACTTGGAAAATCTTTGGTGGAGTTCGTTTGTGGAGGGCTGGGACGATATGTACCCGGTGGACGCGGCCATACTTATGAACCAAAAAGTTTGGCAGGCGTCCGGCCACGCCAACGGTTTTAACGACCCAATGGTGGAATGCTGCAGCTGCCACGCCCGTCTGCGCCAGGATCACATCAAAGACGGCAAGTGTCCGGTTTGTGGTAAATCCGACTTTAGCGAACCCCGGCAGTTTAATATGATGTTTAAGACCATCGTCGGCCCAACCGAAGACGATAATTCGGTTAGTTACCTGCGGCCGGAAACGGCGCAGGGGATGTTTGTTAACTTCAAAAATGTGGTAGATAGTGCTAGCCCCAATCTACCGTTTGGCTTGGCGCAAATCGGCAAAGCCTTTCGTAACGAAATTAGCCCGCGCGACTTTTTGTTTCGCCTGCGCGAAATGGAGCAGATGGAAATTGAATATTTTGTAAGGCCCGACGGTTGGGAAGTGGCTTTTGAACAGTGGCGGGCCGGCATGAATAGCTTCTTTGCTAAACTTGGCCTACCGGAAAGCTCGGTTAGCGAATTGGAAGTGCCAGAGAATGACCGTGCCCATTATTCAAAGCGGACCATCGACTTTGAATTTGGCTTTCCATTTGGCAAAAGCGAACTAGCAGGTCTGGCCTACCGTGGCGATTATGATCTTAAAAAACACCAAGAAGCTAGCGGCAAAAGTATGGAGTATCGGCCTAAAGACGGCAGCACACCGTTTATCCCGCATGTAATTGAGCCAAGCTTTGGCTTAGACCGCTTGGTGTTGGCCATTTTATCTTCCGCCTACTGCGAAGACGAGCAGGGCGGCGAACAACGCACTTTCCTAAAGCTGAAGCCCGAAGTTGCTCCCGTAAAAGTTGCCGTACTGCCGCTTGTTAAAAACAAACCGCAGCTAACCGAAAAGGCTGAGACCGTGTACAAGCAGCTCAAAAACGAAATTGGCAGCGTTATGTGGGTAGACACTGGTAACATTGGTAAAAACTACCGCAAAATGGACGAAATTGGCACACCTCACTGCGTAACAGTAGACTTCCAAACCCTTGAAGACGACACCGTAACTGTCAGAGACCGTGACACCACTGCTCAAACCCGCCAAAAAACCACAGATCTAAAGTTCGAATAAGATGCTAGGAACAATTGTAGAAGAAAGTCTTAAAGACAACCGCTATCTAAACGAGTTAAATATTCTATCGGTTCAGATTACTGAAAA
The DNA here is from genome assembly GCA_964448925.1 of uncultured Candidatus Saccharibacteria bacterium. Lineage (GTDB taxonomy): Bacteria > Patescibacteriota > Saccharimonadia > Saccharimonadales > UBA10212 > JAYTJL01. The sequence continues at coordinate 29,376 of CAYUXQ010000001.1, forward strand.
TGAAGATCCTAAAGAGAGGTGGCATCTGTACTCAGTAAACATAGACGAGCACGAGACAGGTAGACTCGCAAAACAGCTCAAAGTAGAGAAGTGGTACGCCCATTTTTGGGATGATGAACATATTATCGTTGTATTTCCGGAAAAGACAATTCAAGATTAGTCGTACAGATAAGTCAACTTGGCGATTAGCTATTGATTATGGCAAGTCCATTGATATACCCGAAAATCAGCTAGATTTTTTAATCCCCTAGTAGAGAATACTTAACAAGCTAAGTAATCTTTTGGTTTTGGAGTTTGATAATCAGAATCGCCGCTCCGAGGGAGGCAACAACTGCATTAGTTATCCAAACCGCCGGCAAATCTTTGTACATGCCGTAAACTACCCATAGAACTGCAGATGCAAACAGTAACAGTAGGGTCGGCAGGGAAAGGTCACGCGTTTTCCTGGTTTTTATAGTTTTATAAGCCTGAGGGATATAAGTTGTTAGCGTTAAAATTCCAGCTAAAACCCCAATAAGTTCCATATTTTCATCATAACAGCTGTAAAATAAAAACTATGAGTGACTACCACAACAAAAGGGTGGCCGAAATAATAAATCAAATCCTCTACATAACTATCGCAAGTGTGGATGAAAATGGCCAACCCTGGAATAGCCCAGTTTATTCAGGTTTTGATGATGATTTAAACTTTTACTGGTCCTCAGACAAAAGTTCTCAGCACTCCAATAACATCAGAGCCAATAACAAAATATTTTTAGTAATTTACGATTCCACAGTGGCCGAGGGAACAGCTGAGGCGGTTTATATCCAGGCCGAAGCTAATGAGCTGACAGAAAATTATGATATTCAGGTAGCTCGAAGAGTGACGCAAACCCGTAAGAGCCAGATAAAAGAGTATGATGGCGAAAAAGAATACGAAAAATTTACAGGCGACAAAATACGCAGGGTGTACAAAGCGGTACCGAAAATGATTTGGATGAACGATGTAGAACTAGATAAAAAAGGGAAGTATATAAGAGATATAAGAATTGAAGTATCAATTGAAGACATCAAAAAAAATCTGAAACCAGTGTAGAATTGAGTTAGTGATTGACGAAGAGAAAGAAAGGGCCAAGGCTAGGGCCGATGGCATTGAGTTGTTTGCCACTGGCGTGGCCGTAATAAAAGACGGGAGACTCTTGGTTGTACGGAGGGTAAAAGACGATTTTTTGGGTGGCATGTACGAGCTACCAGGAGGAGGCGTAGATAAAGGCGAGAGAATTGTAGATGGCGCTATCCGTGAACTATCTGAAGAAACAGGTCTAAAAGTTACGAAGTTTAAAGAACTTTTTGAAGGCTTTGACTACCAAAAAAGAAATAAGGCATGGGTGAGGCAGTACAATTTTGTGGCAGAATATCCAGGCGGTGAAGTCAAACTGGACCCGGCCGAGCACGACGACTATAAATGGGTATCTAAAAGTGAAATTAAGAACCTGTCAAACACCAAGGAGCAATCCGAAACCTTAAGTAAAGTACCTGGTATATCTGACTAAAACCAGCGTAGAATTAGGCTATGGGGAATAATATAATTCCGCCCGAGGAATGTTTTAAACTAATTCTGTCTGTCTATTTGGTTTTCGAAAAAGACGGCAAAGTATTGCTGCTACGGAGGCAGAACACCGGCTATGAGGATGGTAACTACGGCTTGGTTGCCGGCCACGCCGATGGCGGCGAGCCAGCCAGAAAAGCTGCTTGCCGCGAAGCACTAGAAGAGTCAGGCGTTACAGTCAAACCTGAACAGCTGGTGCCGGTGCATTTTATGCACCGCCGGCAAGCCGACGAACGGTTTGATGTGTTTTTTAGAGTCACAAAATGGGAAGGGGAAATTACCAACGCCGAGCCCGAAAAATGCGACGACTTGAGCTGGTTCCCCCTAGACGACTTACCCCAAAATACCATTCCCTACATCCGCCAAGCTCTAAATTGCGTGCTAAAAGGTGAAATCTACTCCCAGTTCGGTTGGATGGGCGGATCTGACTAACCAGTATTTTAGAATACTTTCAACCTGTGTAAGATAAGGTTATGAAGCATAGTTTTAGCGCCGGTGGGGTGATAATCGGGCCAAATAATAGGGTAGCGGTAGTTAGTCAGCATGGTACTTCCTGGTCGTTAGTTAAAGGAACGCTAGAAAAAGGCGAAAGTCTTGAGCAAACCATGAAAAGGGAGTTTGAAGAAGAAGCCGGAATAACAGATTATAAGTTGGTAAAAAAATACCCAAGCTACGATCGATATATCATCGGTAAAAACGGCGGAGAAGACGAGCGGGAGCTAAAGACAATCACTATGTTTTTATGCACCACAACCCACACAAAGCTGGTACCTCAAGATCCGCACAACCCCGAAGCCCGCTGGGTAGAGCCAGACAAAGTAGCCGAGCTACTAACCCACCCCAAAGACAAAGCTTTTTACGAAAGCGTTCAGAAGGAA
>CAYUXQ010000001.1:31851-38394 GCA_964448925.1 uncultured Candidatus Saccharibacteria bacterium
CTATATAAAAACACGAAAAGGTAATGCTTAACAAGTCAAGCATTTTAAAGTAGAATTATTCACAGATGAGTGAGTCAGAACCTGCAGGCGACACGATAGCCCGGCAGATTGTAAAACTAGCTTCTCGTGAAGCCTTTGAACTAGACTACCTAACTGCTCTGCAAGGCGAAAAAAAGTCAGCTGCCGCTATAAAATTCTATGCTGTTGCCCCGACTATTGGTGCTTTAGTTTTGTCACTTCATGAGCACTTTGATAATAGGGAAAAACTGTGGGCAGGGTTAACGGCAGGTGTAATTTCGCTAGTAGGTGTTCTGAGAGCCAAAGGCAAAAAAGACGACTATGTAGCAGCTCAAAGAACATCCGTAAGGCAAGCTGCCGAGTTGTCCCAAGAAATGGGCATAGACCAGGAACCTTGGACTTTGCAGGCACTTAGGCAAACTGATTGAGCCCACAGCTATAGCAAGATTTTTTTTCAGCTGGCTCTCAAGCTATACTCATATCCTATAGGGAACAGCCAATGCGCATACTTGTCGTAGAAGACGAACACAAAATAGCCAATGCCCTAAAAAGGGGCCTAGAACAGCAAACCTACGCTGTAGATGTAGCCTACGACGGCGACAGTGGGCTTGCCATGGCTACAACCGAGCCGTATGACATGATAATCCTTGACCGTATGCTACCGGGCGGTGTTGACGGCATAGGAATCCTCCGAGCGTTAAGAGACAAAGGAATGCATACGCCAGTACTACTTTTGACAGCCAAAGACAGAGTGCTAGACAGGGCCGAAGGCCTGAATGCTGGTGCTGACGATTATTTAGTAAAACCGTTTGCTTTTGTAGAACTCATTGCCAGGGTGCGTGCGTTGCTACGCCGACCAGCGGCATCCCTACCGACCGTATTAGAATATGAATCGGTAATTTTGGACCCCCAAACTTTTGTTGTCGAACGTGCCGGCAAGCAAGTAGAGCTTACCAGCAAAGAATTTGCTCTGCTAAGCTATTTTTTGCGCAACCCAGAGCTAGTGGTGACTAAGGAAAACCTAATCAGCCAGGTGTGGAACTACGACGCCGATGTGTTGCCAAACACCGTTGAAGTTTATGTCGGCTATTTACGGACCAAGCTAGAAAAACCGTTCAAAGGTCCCCAGCTAATACATACCAAGCGAGGCTTTGGCTACTGGTTCGGGGTAAAGAAGTAAAGCAAGGACAAGCCACAAGTGTTTAGTCGTACACTACTTAGACTGACGGGGCTTTATCTAGCTATACTGATGGCTATTTGCATTATTTTCAGTGTGCCAATTTACGAACTTTCTGTGAATGAGTTAAATCGAAGTTTTCGCACACCCGACCCAGTGCTGGACATTTTGCGTAGCGGTGACTATAGCCGAGGGGTTCAGAAACAGATAAATCAAGAATATGAAGAACTCTATCAAGCGGCAAAAAAACGCGTTCTGAACAGGCTGATTCTTGTAAATATTATTATCCTACTTGGCGGTGGGTTTGTCAGTTATTACTTAGCTAAAAGAACTCTAAAACCGATTGAAGAGGCACACGAATCAATGAAGCGTTTTACTGCCGATGCTAGCCACGAACTGCGTACACCGATTACAGCTATGCAGACCGAAAACGAGGTGACACTGATGGACAGTAACCTAACCCTAAGTGATGCCAAGGCGCAGCTACAGAGCAACATAGAAGAGCTAGGCAAGCTAACTTTGCTGAGTGAAGGTCTGCTAAGGCTGGCTCGACTCGAAGCTGGCGAGCAACCCAAAGAAAAAGTCCCAGCCGGCTTAATAGCTCGTTTAGCCATAGAAAACATGTCTCCTCTTGCTGACAAGAAAAACCTAAATATTCGTACGGATTTGCTAGAAAAAAGTGATACTATCCAAGGAGACGCCAACAGTTTGGTGGAGGCAGTTGTGATTCTGCTGGATAACGCTATCAAACACAGCCCCAACAATTCGATTATCAAAGTTAAAACTGTGCGCGAAAGAGGTTGTCTGATCATAAAAGTATCAGACCAGGGTCCGGGCATAAGAAAAGCCGACCAAGTAAAAATCTTTGACCGGTTTTATAGAGCTGATGCTTCCAGGAGCAAAAATGCTGTTCATGGTTATGGGCTTGGTTTAGCAATCGCCAAAAACATCGTAGCTGCTCACGGCGGTACAATCACAGTTGATAGCAGGCCAGGGAAGGGTAGTTCGTTTAGTATTAAGCTGCCTGTAGCAAAATAGCAAGCTCTGCTAGTATAGTCCCAAGATGGTAAGCGTAGAACAGCTAGTCAGGCAAAATCTGAGTGAAGGAATTATGTTGAGTTTGGCCACTGTTAGCGGTGTCCAGCCGTGGGCAACCACACTTTACTATGCAACTGACGAGCAACTAAATATTTATTGGGTAAGCACACCAGCGCGCCGTCATAGCCAGGAGCTGGCCGCCAACTATAACGCTGCGGCTTCAATACCACTTGACGCCGATCCTAGTTCGCCCAATATTGGTTTACAGGTTCAGGGCATTGCAGGATTAGTTGTAGATAAACTTGAGGTTGAGCGAGCTATAAAGCTTTATGCCGAAAAATTTAACTCAGGCGAAGATTATGTAGCTAATTTTTTGGCCGGCAAAGACGAACACCGGCTTTACAAACTAGCCCCCAGATTATTTGTTTTATTCGATGAAAAACATTTTCCCGACCAAGCTCGTCAAGAATGGCTCCCATAGTGGTTAGTATCAAAGATATTTATACCAAGTATAAAATTATTCCTATTTTACAGACACATCAACTTAGAGTTGCCGCTGTAGCATCAATAATTTGTGACGCTCTCGACAATGAGGAAGGGAAAAACGACATAGTGTTAGCTTGCCTTCTGCATGATATGGGCAACATTCTCAAGTTTGATATGACCCAGTTCCCTGAATCATTTGAGCCACAGGGTATTAAGTATTGGCAAAAAGTAAAAGATGAATTTGAGCTAAAATATTCCACCACAAACGAGCACCTGGCTACCTTAGCAATTGTTGATCAAATCGGAGAAAGCAGTCATGTAAGAGCGCTGATTGAAAGTATTGGATTTATGAATTTAACAGAAGTACAACCCAGTGGCAATTTGGACCAAAAAATCTGCAACTATTCCGACATGCGAGTAGGACCCAAAGGTGTATTGTCACTGGATGAACGGCTTGCAGATGGGGATAGTCGTTACCGGCACAGAATAAAGCACACAGAGCTAAACAACGGCCAAAGCATCAAGGCTGTGAAAAAAATTGAACAAGAGTTGTTTTTTGATCTATCATTAAAACCACAAGACATAACTGATGAAATAGTTGACCCGCTTCTTGAAGACTTACAAAAAATTGAAGTCACCCCTTCTAAGTTGTGAGATAATTAGGGCAAACAATGCCAGATTATAAAAGACGCTCGCGTGGCAACTACGCCTTTATAGACAGCCAAAACCTGAATTTGGGTATTCAAAAAATGGGCTGGAAACTAAATTGGGCCAAATTCAGAGCTTTTTTGCAGGACCGATACAATGTAGAGCGGGCTTATATGTTTATCGGTTATATGCCTGATAATGTCGGGCTATATGAGCAGATGCACGACCTTGGTTATCTGATAGTGCTTAAACCGACACTAGAAATGTATAAAAACCCCGCTGGCTCAGCCGACAATCAAAAGGATAAAGACGATAAACCGACCGTAAAAGGCAACACTGACGCCGAACTGGTACTGTATGCCGTCAAAGAAATGCCCAACTACGACAAGGCTATTGTAGTTAGTGGCGATGGTGATTTTTTTAGTTTGGTGGAATATCTGGCACAGCAGAACAAACTGCTAAAACTAATGACGCCCAACTATCAATATTCCAGCCTGTTAAAGCCGTTTGATGAATATATAGAAAGGCTAGATCAACACAAAAAAGACCTGCGCTACTACACGAAGAAAAACTTTAAACCCCAGAACTCAGGTACGAGGTCTCAAAGAGGTGCAAGAAGATGAATCCCTTTAAACATCAAATAAGTTCGGAGGAGCAAAGGAGCCAGGTGAGATGAAAATAACCAGGTACTACCAAAGTTGTATTTTGGTCGAAGAAGGCAGCGCCCGAATACTAATAGACCCAAGCGGTCACGAGGCAGGCGACATAGGTAAATTCGGCCGCCTAGACGCCGTTTTGTTTACCCACGAACATAGTGATCATTTTGACCCCAACTTGGCACAAACAATTGCAGAAGAGGGCATTGCTCCGGTTTACGCCAATGAAAGTACCGCTCGGCATATTGCGGCTTCTAAGACCGTTGTAAAAAATGGTGATAATCTAAACTTGAATGGAGTAGAGGTCAAGGTTTTCGAATTGCCTCATTGCTTAATGTGGGACGGCAACGAAGGCCCGCAAAATGTAGGCTACCTGGTTGCTGGGCGTTTTTTTCACCCTGGAGATGGCAAAGAACTAGACGGTTTGCGAGCCGAAATTTTAGCCTGGCCTATAAACGGACCCGACATGTCGCTACTGGACGCCTGTAACTTTGCCAAACAACTCAAAAGCGAAACTTTAATACCTATACATTACGACTATTTAGGCGGTAATCCTGATGTTATTGCTTCAATAGCCGGCGGTATGGGCTTTGCAACCCGGGTGTTAGGCTACGGTGAGTCGACAGAAATCTAGGTCTTCCACTTGATTTTTTATTGCTCGTAGCGCATATTACCAAGCAAGTAACATGGGGTAGGGCATGGAAGTTCAAGTAAATTTGCTCGGAGTTTTGGCAGGTGCAACAATCGCACTGTTAGTAGGCATGGGTTGGTATTCTAAAAAAGCTTTAGGGGCTCGCTGGTCCAAACTAGTCAAACTAAACGAAAAAAAAGCTCGTAAAGAACTTCCCAAGACTATTATTGCCCTGGTTATGATGACCGGGGTTGTTGCCTATGTACTGGCGCATATTACCTATCTGTCTTATACCTACTTTGGTTATAACTATTTAAGCTCAGCAGTTACTACGGCCTTTTGGGTATGGTTGGGTTTTATTGCGCCGGTAACAGTAGCTTTTGGTATTTTTGAGCAAAGAGACGAAAAACTAACTCTTATCAACCTGGGTCAAAGTCTAATCGGATTCTTGGCGATGGGCTTAGCGATTGGTTTGGTCGGGCTCTAGACTGATAAAGTTTTGCTGATAAGCTTTTAGCTCGCTTTGCGCAACCCGTAGTACAGTCAAATAAGTTCTCTCTGCTGGCCAAAGAAAATTACGAATGTTCATTTTTATGGCTGCATCCTCTAAATCTTCTACCTTCAAAGCTGTATGATAACCGTTAATTTCCTTCATTACATCTGACATATCTTTTGACTCTTTTGCTATGCGCGACCGTGCTCCCTGATAAGCTGGTTCTAGAAAAGCATCTGCTAGCTTGTAGCGGGCATATCTGCTCAAAATTTCTTCAGACAAGCTCACGCCTTTGAACAAGCTTGGTGAGATTTCTCCAGAGTCGAGTGCAGTCTGCAAATCAGACCGCAACTTATCGACTCTTGCGGAACGCTCCCTTGCCCGTACGGAGTATTCATGAGCTACAAGTTTTTGGTATTTGCTAAAAGCTTGAAATTTCCGGGCAATTGTTGAGAGTGGGGGGCCAGCTAAGTGTCCATAATGTTCGTAGTCACGAAACACCGATAGTAACCGCTCAGAAATAAGTAGGCCGTTGTTTGCTTCAGCAAACATTACTCCCCATTCAATAAATTCTGAATTATCCCTACCAGCCCAATCTTTATTTGGGCGCAACTCGCTTTTTTTGACTGCGTTTACCCAGGAGCCAAACCTGCGAGCATAGATTCTAGGATGCGGGAGATAGCGATCTTTTTGAGACCTCAAAGTAGCAGCCTTATATGTTGGTGTTCTGCCAAGCTCAGATGACAAGTCTTTCATCAACCTTAGTAACTCTTCATCTGGCATTCTGTCCCATAACCTCAGGTAGTCTGAGCCCGACAAACCAGCTTTTTCATACAAATCTTGCAAACTGCTAATGCCCTCTAAGCGGTTTATTTTCTTCATGCTGCCGAACAAACCCAACTTGCTGGCCCGCCGTAAAGTATTCCGTGCTAGCAATTTAGAGCCACTGGGAATATGGGGCTGAGTAATGTGTGCTGCCCAGGCTGCAGCTGTAACAAACTGGTCGGTATCTGCAGACTCCCAAAAGTCGCGAAAATGACGATTGTAATCCATTTCATTCGGCAAGCCTACTGTGTGTTGAACAAGTAAGCTACCAAGATTAGAAAAAGACTGTTTTCGATCAGGCTCAAGCTCGCTAAAAATTGCTTGATTCATCACAGTTAGTCGACCCACTCCTATTAGTAGTTCATCATATCTGTCAGCCAAGATGTTTCCGGTGGGTATTGCATCCGGCTCAACACTTAGCAGTCCATCAGAATTATGGAAATAATAATTTGGTATTTTATATTCTCTACTCACATCTAAGCTAACCTCAAGACAATAAAAGTATACTCTAGTAACATCTTACTGCAAAAAACACAAAATACTGTAATAAAATGTTTGTGGTTATTTTGCT
>CAYUXQ010000001.1:38404-82140 GCA_964448925.1 uncultured Candidatus Saccharibacteria bacterium
GTGGATTCCTGTGGGGCACCGCTACCGCGGCACACCAGGTGGAAGGCAATAACCATAACCAATGGAGTGTTTGGGAGCTCAATCATGCTTCGCAGCTGGCTCTTACAGCCGAAAAACGCCTGGGGCGATTGCCAAGCTGGTCTCGCATCCAAAAACAAGCATTGAATCCATCCAACTACATCAGTGGACGAGCAGTAGACCATTACAACCTCTATAAACAGGATTTTAAAATAGCCAAAAGTCTCAACCTAAACTCATTGCGATTTGGTATAGAATGGTCGCGTTTAGAGCCGGAAGAGGGCGTATGGGACGAAGACGCCATAGCCCACTATCATGACTATATAAAAGAGCTTAAAAAACTGGGCATCGAACCAATGCTCAATCTTTGGCACTGGAGTATGCCGGTTTGGTTTACTGATAAAGGCGGTTTTAAATATCGGCGCAACATCAATCACTTCAAGCGATTCGCCCAAAGAGTGGCTGATGAATACGGCCCGCACTTGAACTGGTTGATAACGCTGAACGAACCCAATGTATTTGTAACCTTTGGCTATTTGGTGCCAGAACCGCTTAGTGGCCCCTGGCCGCCGGGCGAAAAAAACCCGATTAGTTTTGCTAGAGTGTATAGGAACCTTATAAGAGCACACAAAATAGTCTATAAGGTATTTAAATCAGTAAATCCTCATATTCAAGTCGGTCTAGCGATTCAATTAGCCAACATTCAGGCCAAGCGCCCACATAACGAAATCGATGAGTTTACTACTCGCTTTATGCGTTATTTCTGGAACTGGTGGTTTATGATGAGGGTGCGTTTGCAAATGGATTTTGTTGGGTTTAACTACTATTTTACAGACTATTACAGAGGTCTCGGTCAGCGAGCTGATGCCAAGGTACCGCTTAGCGACATGGGCTGGTATATGGAACCAGAGGGGCTTTACCCACTACTACTAAGCGTTTCCCGGCGATTTAAGCGCAAACCAATTATTGTGACCGAGAACGGCGTTGCCGACGGTCAAGACGAATTCCGCCGGTGGTGGATTGAGCAGACAATAGTAGCCATGGAAAGAGCAATATCTGAAGGTGCCAATATAGTCGGCTATTTTCATTGGAGCCTACTGGACAACTTCGAATGGCTTAACGGCTGGTGGCCCAAGTTTGGTCTGGTTTCGGTGGACCGTCATCACGGCATGAAACGCACGGTACGGCCTAGCGCCAAGTGGTTCGCTGATAAGATAAAAGAACTCCAGAAATAGAATAAGCTTGACCATTTTAGTAATCTGTGCTAATATATGTTCATGTCTTCAAAATCAAGTGAACGAAAACAAAAACAATCAAAATCAAAAGAAGCACCGAAGGTTGATAAAGTGATTGCAATCGGCGCATCTGTTATTGCTTTAGCTACGGCAGCTGGACTCTACAAGGTCCATGAAGCTGTTGCCGAATCCAAGCCTAAACCGATGAGCGAGATGACCTATCATGCTGATAAAGATCACACCGTTTATGGTTTTGCGGCCAGGCATCTTAAGGGTGATCCGCGGCAGTATCTTGCAGAGCTACGAGCTCAGCTACCTAAAGAAGCTCAAGATACATATAATGTTCCCGATGACTTTGTCTTCAAGGTCGAATCCGAAGACATTGCTAAACCGAACTCTGTTGAAATTGGTAGTGCGGCTTATTCCAATGAGGCTAGTGATAAAAGCTCCCAAAACGACGGCTAGTAGCTACAAGGCAAAGCCGGGCGCTATATATTGTGTATAAAGTGTGACAACCACATATTTGTGGAAAAGTAACCTCACCAGAGGTTATTTTTTTATAAAAACAGTTGCGTGTGGGTACAAATGGGTAGTAGACTGTTTCCAGTGGGTAAAAGTGGGTAGAGCCAAATAGTCTACTCGCTGAAAAACAAAAACCACTAGCAGTTACTTAAAATCACCATGGGAGACTACTTCGAAAGAAAGCTTGACGACAAGCGGCGGCTAACCATTCCGACCGAGCTTCGAGCCGAGTTTGAAAGCGGAGTAGTACTAACCAGAGGATTTGGCAAGTACCTGCATCTTTACCCGAAGTCCGTTTGGGACGAACAAGTCGAACCGGCTTTGCAAGGTAATATCCTTGACGAGGCGACGGCCGACAAAAATGTTCAGTTCCGGATGGGCAAAACCGAGGAACAGCTTGACGGCAAACAAGGCCGCGTGCAGCTTCCTGGACACCTTTGTAGCTACGCCGCTATCGAAAAAAGCGTAGTAGCTGTTAGGGCAGGGCGCTACTGGCGGCTGATGGCCGGGTAAAGAACAGGATATAGTACCTTAACAACTAGTGTTCGGAAATGCCAATAGAAAATGAAAGAGTCTCTTCTTTGCGAAATTGGGAAGAGCAGTCCGACAAATTGTATACCTTTTTGCCGGACAGGTGAGAAGCCCTGCGAGGGTATCTCATAAACCCTCGAGGTTAGCTAATTGGCAGCCAGCCGGTGGGAAAAAAGGGGCACCACCGTTATAAACACCCTTGCACATTCTTAAAAATCGTAACACCTCCCAAAACTCCACCTCACAAAAAGTCTCTCTCAAGACCTTTTCAGAGCCTAGGATAAGAAATTCGTTTCGCATTCTGAGCTCCACCGTCCGTTATCTGACGGACAAAACAAAAACAAAAACCACAAAAAAACAAAAAGCTGGCTGCTAATTAGGTGACCTTGCAAAAACAAAAAATGCCAAAACAAAAACAAACAAAGAAAAAAGACCTACACATACCAGTTCTGCTTGCAGAAGTGATACGCTGCCTCGGTCCAAAACCCGGGGAGTCTTATCTGGACTTAACCGCCGGTTACGGTGGTCATGCGCAAGCTGTTCTGGCGGCTACCAAGGCGGCTGAAAATGCTGTTTTGGTAGACCGAGACGCCGAGGCGACGGATTGCATAAGTGATCGGTTTGCCGGCCGCGGGACTGTAATCATGAAGTCTGATTTTTTGGCCGCTGCACATAGTTTGCACCAAGAAGGCCGACAGTTTGACATGATAATGGCAGATTTGGGACTAAGTTCACCGCACCTTAATAGGGAAGACAGAGGGTTTTCGTTTCGGGCAGATGGGCCGCTAGATATGAGAATGGATAGGTCACAGGATTTAGACGCCGCCCAAATAGTAAACACTTGGAGCAAAGAGAAAATAGCCCGCATATTGCGAGAGTATGGCGAAGAGCCCAAAGCCAATGTCCTAGCTGGTAAAATCGTTCACCAGCGGCCGATAAATTCCACAGTACATCTGAGTAACCTAGTAAAAAGCGTCTACCCGGGTCATAGCCGGGTGCACCCGGCTACCAGAACTTTTCAGGCGCTTAGAATTGCTGTAAACGACGAATTAGGCCAGCTAGCGGCTGTTTTGCCGGTAGCGATGGAATTACTTGCTCCTGGCGGGCGTTTGGCTGTTATTAGCTTCCATAGCCTCGAAGACCGCCTGGTAAAACAATTTATGGCCGAGTACTCGGCTGATTCCTACGACTCAGAAGCAGAACTGATTACCAAAAAACCAATATTACCCAGCCAGGCAGAAATTGTTTCCAATCCGCGGGCCCGTAGTGCAAAACTGCGAGCTTGCCGCAAAAAATAAAAACAAAAAGAAAGGAAAGGTGCCAACTCAACAAAATGAGAGTTGAAGTACAAAACAAATCCCGAGCACAGAAAGTACATGTAAGAGTACTCTCCTAAACAGGGACAAGCCGGCAGCGCCAATAGTGCAAAAGGCGCTGCCCCAAAAAAAACAAATATATGACATATTCTTCTTCAGTAGCTTACAATCGCCGTTCGGTCGGCCGTCGTAATCAAAACAGCGTCAGTTTTAGCCCTCAAGGCCGGACCTTGGGCCCTATCAGCAACAGTATTGTTCTTATTCTGCTTGCTTGCATGATAGGTCTTCTGTACCTAACACAGGTGACGAAGACAAATAGTTATGGCTATACAATTAACAGTTTAGAGCAACAGCAAAGCGAGCTTAGCGACCAACGGTCTAACCTAGAAGTGACATCGGCAAGACTGCAGTCTTTGCAACGGGTAGCTGGTAGTGAAGTTGCCAAAAATCTAGCTGCTACAACGCCATCAGGAACGGTTCAGTAAAGGTTGGTATTTTTTCGACTGTAGATATTATTTTATGGCACCTACTAGCGGCTCAATAAAGGGCGACCACCCGGCAAACCCAAACCGCCGTATCCAACTGTGGTACGGTGTTTTACTGTTTATTCTCAGTATTTTTGCTATTCGCTTGTTTTATCTACAGATTATTCGATACGATCACTATCACCAGCAGGCTATGGCTGGTCAGCAAAAAGAGTATACAATAGCTGCCGATAGAGGCGTAATTAGCGCCTACGACCACGACAACACAGTGCCTATTGTACTTAACGAAAAACTCTATACCCTTTATGCTGATCCAGTGTTGATAAAAGACTCCAAAAAAACCTCGTCTAAGCTCGCGAGCATAACAAATGGTGATGAAGCCCAGTATCTGAAGCTACTACAAACAAAAAACTCACGCTATGTTGTTCTTGCAAAAAGGTTAAGCGAGAGCCAAAAGGATCAGCTGTTAAATCAAAAGTTACCCGGGGTTGGCTTGCAGGCAAATTCGTACCGGACTTACCCGCAAGGTTCGTTGGCTGCTCAACTACTTGGTTTTGTCAACAACGACGGACAGGGTACTTACGGTATTGAACAAGCTTTAAATAAAACCCTTAAGGGCCAGCCGGGCCGTTTAAAAGCCATTACTGATGCTAATGGTGTCCCGCTGGCAGCTAGTAAGGACAATATTCAAATAGACCCTATACCTGGCGACCAAGTAGTGTTGACAATCGATGTCTCAATGCAACAACAAGTTGAGGAGCTACTCAAAAAAGGCCTAGATAGGGCTAAATCCAAGGCTGGAAGTGTGGTAGTAATGGACCCAAACACTGGCGCCATTAAAGCAATGGCTAATCTGCCCAGCTACGACCCATCACAATATTTCAAGGTCGAAGACAGCAGTTTGTTTACTAACGCCGCTGTTGCAACGCCGCTAGAAGTTGGTTCGGTTATGAAGACTCTAACCGCGGCAGCGGCGTTGGACCAGGGAGTGATTAAACCAGAAACCAGCTATTATGATCCAGCAATCTGGCACCTAAACGGGCATGACATTACTAACATCGAAGAAGACGGGGGTGCTGGCACCCACAATGTTGCCGAAATTCTAGATTTATCAATTAACACCGGTGCTACTTGGATGCTTATGCAAATGGGCGGGCAAACAGGTGTAGTCAACCAAAAAGCTCGCGATCAGTGGTACGACTATATGGTCAATCATTACCGTTTGGGTAAACCAACTGGTGTCGAACAAGGGTACGAAGCAGCAGGCTATATTCCTGACCCGAAGGACGGCTATGCTTTGCAGTTAGCCTATGCTAATACTAGCTTTGGGCAAGGTATGACTGCTACGCCATTGCAGATGGCGGCCGCACTCTCAGCTGTTGTAAATGGCGGCACATATTACCAACCGCACTTGGTAGATCGAACGATTAACGGCCAAGATAAAGCTTCCACAGTCAAATCTAAAATCGTTCGTAAAAATGTTGTTTCTAACCAAACTTCTTCTGAAATCCGTGATCTGATGGAATATGTCGTAGAAGGGCACCTAAAGGCTGGCTTCAGCTATCTTAGATTTCCTGATGGCTATAGTGTTGGCGGAAAAACTGGCACAGCCCAGATCGCCAAAAAAACCGGCGGCTACTATGAGGACAAGTATAACGGTACCTACCTAGGGTTTGTCGGTGGCGACATGCCTGCTTATGTGATAATGGTCAAGGTCGCCGAACCCGGAATTGGTGGCTATGCTGGCTCTCAGGCGGCACAACCATTATTTGCTGATGTTGCTCACATGCTAATAAATGGCTTTAATGTACCTCTTAAAACCGGCAGCTAGAATGCTATAATCGAGAAAGTGAGATATCAAAGAAAAAATGAGTAGCCTACAAATCTTAGCTGATTCAAAAGCTATTGAGCACATTTTTACACTTGGTTTCTTTGGTTTCTTAATAAGCATGTTGCTAACCCCGGTGTATACCACAGCAGCCTATGCAGGACAGTGGTGGAAAAAAATCCGTACCCATTCAATTAGCGGCGAAGCAGCCAAAGTTTTTCACAAATTACACGCCGATAAGCATGCTCGTAATATCCCAACTATGGCAGGGGCAATTTTTATTGTTGCTACGGCTGTAGTCACGCTTAGTGGAAACTTATCAAGGTCGGAAACATGGTTGCCTCTGGCGGCGATGGTTGGTGCTGGGGCAGTGGGGCTGCTTGACGACATTATCAATATTCGTGGAATTGGTGGAAGCGTAGCTGGCCTCCGGCCTAAAGTTAAAGCCGCGCTACTGATAGGGGTGGCTCTAATCGGCGGTTGGTGGTTTTATGAAAAACTAGGAGTTCATGCCATTCATATTCCGTTTAATGGGAGCCTTGAAATCGGTTGGTTAATTGTTCCGCTGTTTGTATTGGTGGTCTTTTCGTCGGCAATTTCGGTTAACTTTACTGATGGTTTGGACGGTTTAGCCGGTGGCTTGGCAGCTATAGCTTTCGGCGCCTATGCTGTGATAGCTGTTATTGAAGCAAAGTACGGGATTGCCGGATTTTGCATGACTGTAGTCGGGGCACTTCTGGCCTATACATGGTTTAATGTTTTTCCCGCACGGTTTTTTATGGGAGATATTGGATCGTTTGCTCTAGGAACGGCTCTTGGGGTAGTTGCGATACTGACCGACACAATTTTACTGCTGCCAGTCATAGCTCTTGTTTTTGTAGGCGAAACTGGCTCAGTAGTACTCCAACTAGCCAGCAAAAGGCTCCGCGGTGGAAAGCGGATATTTAAATCTACGCCTATCCATCACCACTTTGAAGCCATTGGCTGGCCGGAAACCAAAGTTACCATGCGGTTTTGGATTATTGGTGAAATCGCGGCATTAGGAGGCATAATATTGTTCATCTTAGGTCGTACCTAGCAGTAAGTTATTTCTTAAAAAAAACAAAAAAATGAATCTTGCTAACAAAAATCGCCCCAGACATTCAGCCGGCTCTCGGTATATCACAGACCAGTCTGTTGCAAGTAAGCTCGGGCGCCGTCACAAACCTGATTATTGGTTACTTATATTGACAGCTTTGCTCTTGGTGATTGGGCTTGTAGTAGTCTATTCAATCAGCCCAGGCCTGGCTGCAAGTCAGGGTGTTAGTCAGAGTTATTTTGTAACCAAGCAGCTACTTGATGTCATCTTGGCTGGGGTGGTCTTTGCGGTTGCCTCATATATTCCAATTAGCTGGTGGCACCGTTCGGCTAAGGGGCTAGTGGTTGCAGCTTTACTGGGCTGTGTGGTTGTTATGCTGGTGCCGGTCGATAGTGTTTATCAGGCGCATCGCTGGATTAGATTGGGCGGAGTCTCTTTTCAGGTAGTTGAGCTTGTAAAGCTAGCCTTAATCGTCTGGCTGGCAAAGTTTTTGACTGCTCAAGCAAAAATGGGTCTGGTCAATGATTTTAAAGAAACCCTAAGGCCTCTATTGCTAGTAACCGTTGCGGGTGGGTTTGTGGTTGCCAAGCTACAAAGTGATTTAGGGTCAACAGCAGTCATGGTTGCCATTATTGGACTGATGGCTTTTGTGGCTGGCATTTCTTTAAAGAAGGTTAGTATAATTGCTGGAATTATTTTTCTTTTGGGCATAATTGCTATTTCCAGCAGCCCATATCGACGCGATCGTTTAGCGACTTTTTTAAATCCAGGTAAAGATTGCCAAAGTACCGGTTATCAGGCCTGCCAGGCGCTTATTTCTGTTGGTTCTGGGGGTCTTTTTGGAGTTGGTCTAGGATATAGTGTACAAGCCTATGGTTATACTCCAGAAGCTTCTGATGACTCAATATTTGCAATCATGGGTGAACAGTTTGGTTTTATTGGTTCCGTTATTATAATAGGCCTCTACGGAGCGTTCATTGCTAGACTGAAGGGTATAATAGAGAAGAGCGCCGATATGTTTAGCCGATTATTAGTGGTTGGGGTCATGGCCTGGCTAAGCACCCAAATGATTATTAATATCGGTGCTATGCTGGGGCTATTACCGCTAAAAGGCATAACTTTACCACTAATCAGTCAAGGTGGCACAAGCTTACTTTTTATCACTGCTGCAATCGGGATAGTTTTTCAGGTTTCACGCTATACTAGTTACAGTAAAATAAAGCTATTACCAGACCAAAATGAAACAAAACACCAATACTATAGTTCTCACCGGCGGCGGGTCGGGGGGGCACATAACGCCGCTACTTTCACTGGCACAGGCCATAAAGGATAAAGACCCAACATGCCAAGTAGCCTACATAGGGTTGAAAGGCGAAAAAGTTGAAGGCTTACAAAGTGGCTACAAAGCGTTTGACAGTGTTTGCACTGTCCCCGCCGGTAAGTTTCGCCGTTACCATGGCGAGAGTTTTTTGGCGCATCTAGTAGACATTAAAACCCTGTTGCTTAATGTTCGAGATTTTTTTCGGGTCGTAAGGGGCTTTTTTGTTTCACGCAGATTACTTAAAACAATTCGCCCCCGTGTGGTTTTTTCTAAAGGTGGCTTTGTGGCGGTCCCAGTTGGTCTGGCTGCCCGCACGCTTGGGATTCCGATTATCACACACGACTCTGATGTTGTGCCGGGTTTGGCAAATCGACTGCTTAGCAGGTGGGCTGTCTTGCACGCTGTTGGAATGCCAAAGCAATATTATTCTTACTCTGAAAGAAAGATGGTTTTTACCGGAATACCGCTGAACAAAAATATATCCGTGGTCGATCGATCGGCTAAGCAGGCCTTCAAGAAAGACCTTGGCTTATCGAGTGAGACAAAGGTACTAACTGTCGCTGGCGGTGGGCTAGGCTCGGTACGGGTAAACAAATTGGTTGCGTCAATTGCGCCAAACTTGCTAAACAGATATAAAAATCTGCGAATTTTTCATTTTTGCGGTGCTTCAAACCTAGAGCAGACTAAAGCACTCTATGCCGAAAAGCTTGGTGTTGAAGAGGCTAGCAGGCTAGTACTGAAAGGCTTTAGTGACCAATTCTATAAATATACTGGTGTAGCCGATGTAGTCATAGCAAGGGCAGGGGCTACAACGATTGCCGAACTGGCTTTGCAAGCTAAGGCATTGGTTGTCATTCCCAGCCCGTTTTTAACGGGTGCCCACCAGTTAAAAAACGCCGATATGTTAGCCAAAAACCAGGCGGCGGTGGTTTTTTCCGAAGATAAACCAGCGGACGAACTGGAAGCTGTAGTAGATTCACTCCTAAATTCTCCGGCTAATCGAAAAAGACTAGCGCTATCGCTAGCCAAACTAGCTAAGCCGAACGCGGCTAGTGAACTGGCCGAAGCTGTTCTAAAAATCGCAGCTAGCAGTACAGAGAATACACAGTGAGATTGTTGCAGGGAAAACAACGGGAGCGTAAGTCAATCGCTCGCCAAACTAAACCACCTTTGACCAAATATTACCGTTCAGACGGCGCTTCTGATAAACCTAGCCCCTTCAACAAGAGAGTCAAAAAACAATCTCTAAAAAAAATATTGCTCGCCTCGGCCGACACTCTGGCGATAGTGGCCCTGTTTTTGGTAATAGCCTATAGCTTGGCCGTCAGTGACTCGCCGCTTGTCAAATCGACCAGTAGTGCCTACCACAACCAGCAGACCTATCAAGCAGCCGTAAAAAAAGAATTGAGTGGCATAAAAAACCGCAACAAATTTACTTTTGATGAGCAGAAGATTAGTCAAACACTTAAGCGTCAGTTTCCTGAAATAAGCTCGGTGAGTGTTGAGCTGCCAATTTTTAGCCCAAAACCTACTATTAGACTAACAATCGCAGAGCCAAGCTTTATTTTAAACAGTGGTAGTCAACTATATATAGTCAGTAGTTCAGGTCGGGCCATTACCAGTGCTAACGGCTTTCCAAACCTTGCATCACTAATAGTAGTAAATGATGAAACCGGTTTTCGCTCATCGCTAGGACAGCAGGTTATCAGTAAAGAAGGTGTGGCTTTCCTGGACAACCTCTTAGCCCAGTCAAAAAAGAATAATGTTCCGATTAGCAACCTAACCCTTCCAGCTAAGGCACAGGAGTTGCATCTGCGAACCTCAGACACTAACTACTTTGTAAAGTTTTTCCTAGATGGTGACTCTGACACACAGATAGGTCAGTTTCTGGCGGCTAGACACAATTTTGAGGCCAGGGGGGTTAGCCCCAGCGAGTACTTAGATGTTAGAGTTCCTGGAAGGATCTATTATAAATAGAGTAGGGTAGTTGAGTGAGCCTGGCTCTTTATGGTTATACTTGCCGTTTAGTCTTCCCGAACAATGTATATTAGAGCAAGTCAGGTCGATATATTTATATTGATAGAGACAAAACAATGTCCCCGCTTTCCCCTCCTAGTTCGTAATTTGTTCGACAACTAGAAATACCTCGGAACTTTAAAAAAACATATGTCAATATAGCAAATGTGAAAAGTCAAATTTACGAATAATTGAGCAAAGCAGGGGAAATCATAAAATTATAACGAAAAACGAAAAAGTCTAATATCATTGTGGATAAGTATTTCGCTTTTCACATCATTTCACGCCCGTGAGGAGATCATAAGGCCAGCTAAAGGCTGTTTTTGGAAGCAATGAAAGACTAGAAAGCAGTTATGGTCAAAATAAAGACATATCGACAGTATATCCCCTGTTAGGAAAGTATTGGCCTATAGCTTAACTATTATATATGGCAGACGCAAAATATACATTGTGCGACATATAATCTTTATGCCTTTCAGTATTCTGCACCGGCTCGTGTACTTAGTTTTTAATGCTCGATTTAGTTTTTTTCTGGATGCCCCCTTTTTTTACTTATACTCTAGCCTTTGTTTCAAAAGTAGCGATGAGCTTCTAGCCGAATTGTTAGTTCGCAAAATGTTCTGAACTAGAAGTCTATTGCGAACTCCTTTTGTCTGTGAATCTAATGTATTTTGACTACTAAGTCATCGACATCTGAGTTCGGTCTGAGCTCTTCAGACGGCTTGATAGGCCGAGGGGTTTGTGTGCCCCCGCTCTTGCGCCTGCGACGGCGTCTTTTTTTGGGTGTCTGATTATTGTTGCTAGCTATTTGAGTGTCTTTTATAAATGAACTTAAAATGCTAGAGCCAACCTTGATAGGATTGGTTGCTTGAGCGGTAGGGGCTTTAGTGACCTGATTAAGTTTAACCTGAGCTTTAGGCCGCAATGGGGCTTGTTGGGCCGGCTGGGGGCTTCTGGGCGCGTCTACAGCCAAACCGGCGGCTCGTCTGACTATGGCTTCGACTACTGAGCGTTCTTGCGCATATCGGCTGCGAGACAATTCGATTATTTGAGCAGAGTTGTTCTGGGGAGTTTGTGGCAAGTTGAGTGTTTTAGCCGAAAAAGCCGGTGCTTTTTCGTCACTAATCATCATTGTAGCGACAAAGTACCTGCTGTGCTGCTGTATTAGGTCGGCAGCCTCAAATTGAGGCGCAAAGTATTTTTCTAGGAGGGGCGCGTCATCGGGGCTAATTCTAAAGCACAAAATAGTGCCGACATTTCCAAAAACTGCGTCTCTAACAGGTTCGCTCATTTGAGAAATGTACTGGTTCGCTACCGTCAAATTGAGTCCATACTTACGAGCTTCAGATAAAATTACAGCAAACGAGTCGGTGGCAAAGTTTTGAAATTCATCAACATACAAATAAAATTGTCGGCGTTGCTCCTGGGGTAAATCAGCCCTTCCCATAGCCGCCAGTTGAATTTTGGTGACCATCATAGCACCTAAAATGCCGGCGTTGTCTTCACCAACTAATCCTCTGGATAAGTTAACGATTAAGATCTTGCCCTGATCCATTATTTGGCGGATGTTAAAGGTACTTTTGGGTTGGCCAATGATATTGCGCACCATCGGATTGGCAGTAAATGCACCGACTTTATTAAGTACTGGAGCAACTGCTTCAGAAGCGAATTTGTCGTTCCAGGAGGCGAATTCTGTTACCCAAAAGTTCTTAACCACTGGATCATCTATATGGTTGATAACACCTTCGCGAAACTTTTTATCGACTAACATCCGGGTGATGTCAAGCATCGTTGAATTCGGATAGTCCAATAGCGCAAGCAAAGTGTAGCGTAAGATATACTCCAATCTTGGCCCCCAGCTTTCTGCGAATAATCTTTTTAGCACTCCTACTAGCTCGGAACTAATATGCCCTTTTAGACTAGGGTCTGTAATTTCTAGAGGGTTAAACCCAATAGGATGGGCGGTATCAGCCGGATTGAAATAAACGACATCGTCTACCCTGCGTTGTGGTATAAAGCTCAAAACAGCCTGTGCATAGTCACCATGTGGGTCAATGACTGCAAAACCTTGGTCGTAATATATGTCAGATAGTGTCAGAAGCTCCAACGCCCCCGACTTTCCTGTCCCAGTTTGACCGAGAATGTAAATATGGCGACCCCTGTCGCGGCGCCAAGCACCAAAGATTGTATTATCTCCCCTAAAATTCGTAACTCCAAAAAGACTTATTTCGCCTTCTTTCCCGACCTCAGCTATTGGAGTATTGGGTGGTGGTTCAGCTGTTTTGGTGGTTGCCCACAAAATATTAGGTGTTTCGACAGAGGTATGCGGTAAGTGGAACAAGCTGGCGAGTTCTTCAATATTCAGAATATAACCGCTATCAATAAAATGTCTGGCAGTAAATTCACTCTGCTTGTCTCTCGAATAACTGTATGCTTTTGCTTCAAAACCGTTTAGATTGGTGGTATTAAATTGTTTAAAAGCACCAACAGGTGCTTGCATTCGCAGGCGTGCTGTATGCTGGTCGTGGCCGGCATACAGAATGCGGATTTTAACCTGATACCCCAATTTAGTTGATTTTTCTTCTATCCCGCTAATACGGGATTTGTCTCGTTCTGACAGTTCAGTGGTCTTGGTACCTTCACCACCCGGTCCGGCTTCAGGTGGCTTTGACAAGGCTCCAAAAACTTGTGCTGCATAGGACAGCGTAGCGCCCCCAACGCCGTTCCCAAATAACCCGCTGCCGGATTTAATCCGTGTCACCATTCGCGTGCCTTTGCGGTGCCAATCGTCTGATACAGGCCGGGCTATCATCTGGATCCACATTTCTTCGTCTTCCTTGTCGAGTTTGGCAAGGGTGGCGGTGATTGCCGCTAAGGGGTCTACTTCAAAACTCGGGAAAGTCTTAATAGGCAATGTCTCGTGGTCGCTAAGAACTAGCTCGCAGGTGTGTAGCACGGTTTGATGCAAAGTGCGGTCTGCATAATCTTCAGATTGCTCGAATATTTGAGCGGTCGGGTATTGAGCATAAACTTGCCCTTCCACGAAAGCCTTAAGGTGTTTTGGCGTCCAAATAAAAAATCGTATTCGTTGACCGATAGCAGCTATTTCGAGACTGATGTGTTCTTGGAGCGTACCGGACGATTTAATTTCTTTCTTAGTTCGTAGTATGCCATGTAGGGCGGCAAGCATCTGTTCAGCGGAAAGTTCTTTTTTGTCATTAGTCCGCGGTACTTCTAACATAAGCAAACAATGCTCATGCGCCGTTTTCGTTGTTTTTGGTCCAAGTATTCCCATATCAGAGTAAGCTTTGCTCTAGGTAAGCTCTAGCACTAATTATACACTTTTCTTAGGGGTAAATCGCCACCAAGAAAAAATGACGAGGTATGTTTTTTCCTAATTCACTAAAAAAGCTATTCAGTGAGAGCGTAAGTTGCTTTAGCAACTCTCTTAAACTGTGGTTTGCCCTGCAAGTTAAGCAAAATAGTTGTTTCTTTAACACGACGCGTCTTAAGCACTCGGCGAACTATTTCATCACGGTGAAGCGGTCCACTTTCTTTCTTCAGGACTTCTGCAATCACATCGGCTACAGTACCCTTTTTGTATCCCCACTCCTTGAGTGCGTAGATTCCCCGGCCGATTAACACAAATCGCTTATCTTTAATGAGTTCGTTATGGATAGCTTGGGTTGTAACATCTTTGCGTTTGAAGTCACTTTTTTTGATAGCAGCAGCAATTTCGGAAAAATGCATTGGTTCTTTGGCTTCAAATAGGATTACATAAATTTTGTCGCGAATATTTTTGGGGTTGACCATTGGCCACTTGACTAGGCCCCAACGGTTGTTTAGATGCGCAATATCCTTAGATATACTGGCCAGCGCCTTAACATGGGCGGGGTCTTTAGAGCCAATTTTTTCAGCAATAGTTTCAATAGAAACTGGTTCGGCGATTTCTTTTATGGCGTCGATGATGTTACTAACTCGGTCTCGGATTGCCTTCTCGGTGTGCTGAGTGCTTAGTCCTACAGCTTGATAAAAACGGTCGTTATCTTCGATAACCGATAAGTCGGGGCTTAAAAGAGCCAAGAAAGCAACTCTAGATTGGTCGACTCGGGAGTTTTCTTTGGTAAAATCTTTGGCTAATTCGCTAACTCTTGCAATCTTTCCGTCACTTGTCAGCTTTTGCCCGAAACCTGTATTGATGTTGGTCATATGCGGCAGGTCTTTGGCAGCTATTTTTAGTTTGGTTAACACAGCCTTTTCTAACTGCCTTACTCTTTCGCGAGTTATACCGAGAAGTTCGCCGATTTGCTCTAGTGTTTCTTTGCGATCATACAGACCAAACCGACGAGCAATAATTTCTCGTTCTCGCTCGCGTTCAATAGTTGCCAAAATATCGTCGATGGCACTAGCTATATTAAGTGAATTTGTTGCTGTTTCTTCTTCCATATTTTCCCTGTTTCACGGCCCATTTACGCTAACGGTTTATATAATTATAAAACTTATAGTTTCGAAAGTCAAACAATTTTTAAAACTAACTATATTTTAACACTATTTAGACAGGTAGCCTAAATATAGATATGTTAATTTTGCCACAAAAAATTGTTGCCAAACAGTAAAGCTTGTGGATAACTTCCTATTTTCGACTAGCCTTTCGGCGCCAGCCTGATTTGGCGGGTTGTGCAGCTTTTTCAGAGAGGATTTTTTTAGCTTCAGGTTCCGTCAACTTTTTGGGTTCGATATCTTTGGGGATTTTGGCGTTTTGTTTGCCGTCGCTGACATATGGGCCAAAGCGACCGTTCAGGACTTGTATTTGTCCAAAGTCAGCTATAATTCTTTCGGCCTCAGCCATGGCTTTGGCTTTTAAGATGTCGCGAGCTTGGGCTTGACTGATATGTAGCGGGTCGAAATCTTTGATGCTGGTGAATGAATCACCGACCTTTATGTATGGTCCGAAACGACCAATGTCGGCTGTAATTATTTCACCCTCAGAGGTAGTGCCGACTTGCCTAGGTAGGTTGAACATTGGTAAAGCTTCTTTCAACGAAACGGTTTCGAGCTCAGCCCCAGCCGGTAGTGGTGCGAATCGAGGTTTTGGCGTGGTTTTATCTTTTTTGTCTTTTGGTGTTTCGCCCATTTGCAGAACGGGTCCAAATCGGCCGTAGCGAGCAAATACATTTTGGCCTGTTTTTGGGTCTATACCGAGTTTTCGGGCTTGGAGTGTTTCAGCTCGAGAAACCGATTCAGACTTTTCAATATGTGTGTGATAAGGTTTGTAAAAATGACTTATCATTTCTTGCCATGCGAGTTTACCTTCGGCAATATCATCTAATTCCTTTTCGGCTTTGGCAGTAAAGTCGTAGTCCATTACGCTCGAAAAATGTTTAATGAGAAAATCGGTCACAATGTCGGCTAGCTGAGTCGGTATGAGTTTTCCGCGGTCAGCACCGGTGATTGTTGTTTGAATTTTTTCAGTAATAGTATTTTTTTCAAGAGTGAGTTCTGTCAATTGGACTTCTTGACCGTCTAGGTCTTTTTTCTCAACATACTCTCTGGCTTGAATTGTGCTAATTGTGGGAGCATAAGTACTTGGGCGGCCGATGCCAAGCTCTTCTAATTTTTTTACTAGGCTAGCTTCAGAAAATCTAGCTGGCGGTTTAGAAAAAGTTTGCTGAGCGAGTACAGATTGTCTAGTTAACTGCTGTCCAATCTGTAGTTCTGGCAGTATCCGATCGTCTTTTCCGCCGCCATATACCTTTAGAAAGCCGTCGAATTTGAGTACTTCTCCGTTGGCAATAAATTTATTGCGGCTACCTGTAATATTAATAATAACCTCTGTTTTCTCGATACTAGCTGCCGACATTTGACTGGCCAAAGCTCGGCGCCATATCAACTGGTATAGTTTGATTTGCTGTGAGTCCTTGCCGGCGGTTGTCTTATCAAAGTGAGTTGGGCGGATGGCTTCGTGGGCCTCTTGGGCAGAGGAATTTTTAGTTTTGTACTGTCTAGTTTGAGAATATTTTTCACCAAAGTTACTTTTGATATATTTCTCGGCCATTTTGATGGCTAAACCAGATAGGTTGGTGCTATCGGTACGCATATAGGTAATATGACCTGACTCATACAACCTTTGGGCTAAGGTCATGGTCTGGCGTACTGAATAGCCTAATTTACGCGAAGCTTCCTGCTGGAGAGTACTGGTAGTAAATGGCGGGCTCGGGCTACGCTGACCGGGTTTTTCGCTTACGGCTGCAACAGTAAAGCTAGCCTTTATGAGTGATTCAAGCAGCTTTTTGGCTGTTAATTTATTGGCAAGTTTAGTGTTAAGCTCGGCTTTTACTTCGTGACTTCCAGCTAGAAATATAGCTGTAACTTTGAAAGATTCCTGTGGTTTATGATCTTTTATTTCTCTTTCTCTTTCAACAATCAACCTAACTGCTACACTTTGCACTCTTCCAGCGCTCAGACCAGCTCGAATTTTTTTCCATAAAACGGGGCTGAGCTCATAGCCGACTAATCTATCCAAGACTCTTCTGGCTTGTTGGGCATCAACTAATTTCATATCAACAGTTCTTGGTTTTGTGATGGCCTCAGTGATGGCTGATTTAGTTATTTCGTGAAAAACAATCCTTTTGGTTTTGGTGGGTTGCAAGTTAAGAGCTGTACAAATATGCCAAGCAATAGCTTCGCCTTCACGATCTTCATCGGATGCTAACCAAACTGTCTTGCCTTTAGCAGATTTTTTGAGGCCGGCTACTACTTTTTGTTTGTCGGGACTAATTTCGTAGTTCGGGGTAAAGTTCTTATTGATGTCCACGCCAATTCCTTGTTTCGGCAGGTCTCGGATGTGACCGAAGCTACTTTCTACACTGTAGTCACTGCCCAAAAAACGGGCGAGAGTACGCGCTTTGGCAGGACTTTCAACAATAACTAGGTTTTTGGACATAGACTAGGTTAAGTCTATAAATCCATGTCTTTCTGTCAAGTTTTTTGATTAGTTTAGCCCCCAATTTCCGCTACCTAACGGGCGGATATAACCTGAAATTTCAAGCATTGTTAATGTCGAGGCAATTTCGGCGCTGTCTAGTTCAGAAGCTAGCGCTAAGTCTTCTTGGCTTGTTAAGCCTTCGGTGATTAGCTTTAACAGGCTTTTTTCTTTATTTGTACCGGCAATAACTGGTTTAGTCGGGGACGACCGTTTTTTGTAGTCGAGTGCAAACAGAACATCACTAACATTAGTGACCGGCAGGGCCCCGCTCTTTATAAGATTATTAGTGCCTTCCGAACCAGGGCTGGTGATATTGCCAGGTATTGCCATGACCGTTTTTCCCTGCTCTAGCGCAAATTTGGCAGTATGCATAGTTCCGCTACTAGCCGAGGCTTCAGTAATGAGAAGCACATCGGCCAGACCGCTGACAATTCGGTTTCGGGCTATAAAGTTTTGCTTTAGCGAGGGTGCACCCTGGGGATATTCCGAAAAAATAGTACCCCCGTTTTTTATAAGTTGGTTTGCGACACTGGCGTGACTTGCAGGGTAATATCTATCTAGCCCTCCCGCAAGAACGGCGACTGTTAGCCCGCCAACATTTAACGCTGAGCGGTGAGCAACTATATCAACACCATAAGCTAGCCCGCTAATTATCACAACTCCGCATGTTGCCAGTTCACTGGCCAGGCTGCGAGTAACAGCTTCGCCGTAAACGCTGATTTTACGACTACCGACTACGGCAACCTTTGGTTTTTTTAACCAGTTATCAGGGTTGCTGCCTGACCAGTAAAGTTGTTTTGGAGCATTCGGTATATTTCGAAGAATTTCCGGAAAATCCGGGTGAGTAAGCATAAGAGTATTGACAGTCGGCATAATATATGAAAAGGTATTGACACCAGTACACTTTTTTGATAAAATTGCAACTTGTAATCGTTCTAACGAATGAATTACGCACCTTATACCCCCATATCTAACATTTTGTTAGATTGTTTAAGAGAATTGAACAAATCATTTTCAATGAGTAGTTACCCTCCACTCGGAAGTTGATTGTTCAACTAGCCTGCCCCCTTTTGTACTTGTTAGTATAAGTCGATAGTCAGACTGTGCCTATCGATGAACTAACAATTACAACATGGGGGCAGGAATTCTTAAACAAACTAACCCCTTTAACTTTCACGTTCCCTCATTCAGTGTGGGTGAGTGAGTCCTTTTACGGATTTTCGCCAACGAGGCGATCGGCTCAAATTGTTTTTGCGTTTTCAGCAACATTTGACGCTTCACGACAGGTGGGTTGAAGGGTGTATTTAAGGGAGGAGCCCTATGCTCGTCCCCTAAAATGGCCTCTAGCGGTGCCCACCCCCTCTAGAGGCCTTTTTAGTGCCTTCACTAGCTAGTCCTTTTTAAGTTTAAAAAAGCTTACCGTACATAATGCCAAAGAGTATGTCTACTTACCTATCGGCCAAAAAAAAGCAGTTGGTCTGAATTAGATTACTTTGCGGGTTTCGGAAGATAAGCCATTGCCGGTAGAAAACTCGCCGATTATGCTTACTGCCTCATTGATAATTTGCGGCAAGTGTTTATTTTCGGCGGACGAGAATTTTTTGAGTACAAAAGCAGCGTTGTCTATGATGTTGTCTTTACCAATACCAACCCGAAGTCGGATAAAGTCTTCTCCTAAGTATTCAATCAGCGATTTGACGCCATTATGGCCGGCATCGCTGCCGCCTGTTCGGGTTCTGATTTGGCCAAAGGGAATGGCTAGTTCGTCGTACACCACTAATGTATCGGCGTTTATAATACGAAAATAGCGCTGAGTTTTACTGGCTGCTTGCCCGCTAAGATTCATAAAGGTTTGAGGTTTGCACAAGACTAACTTTGTCCCGGCTATTTCGCCAGTATTTACTATACATTTTTGATCCTTTTTATTAACCCACCCCTGAAAGTTACTATTTTTTGCGAGCTGGTCCAAAACTGTAAAACCAACATTATGCCGAGTTCCTTCATACTCTTTACCAGGGTTGCCCAGGCCAACAACTAGCAAGCTGCGGCTAGCGCCGATCCTGTAAAGTGGTGCTGTGTTACTAATTTGTTTTTTTTGGAATAGGCCCATGAATAAAGAATAAAGGAGTGAAATAAAAGATTAAAGATTAAAAAAAATCGATAGGCTGGGTTCTACAGTGAATATCTTGCTAGTTGTTCTGTATCTTTTTGGGTTATCTTTCTTTGTGCTGTTCGATAAACCAAAATTTTATCGGTGTGCCCTCCATCGGCCAGTTTTTACGGAAGTCTCTTTCTAAATACCTTTTATAGCTCCAGTGCAATAAACCTACACTAGAGCCAAAAATCTTGAAGCTAGGGATAGGGTTGCCCGCTTCGTGAGCTGTATAGCGAAGCTTTGGCTGGCTGTTTTTTAACCCAGCTGGAGGATGGTTAGTTATGGCAGTTTGCAACCATTTGTTGAGCTCGGAAGTTTTGAATAAAGTCTGGCGTGTTTTGGCAATTTGAGTGGCTAGTTCATAGAGTTTGGTTACATTCTGGCCACTTACAGAGCTTATAAAGACTAGCGGAGCCCAAGGTACAAAATCGTACTCTCGAGCAATTTGCCGAGCCAAGCGGTCTTTAGTAGTGGTTTCTTTTTCTAAGCTGTCCCACTTACTGACTACCAATATTAAGCCTTTGCCGGCCTCCTTGATCAGGCCGGCAATTTTTTGGTCTAAAGAAACATTTAGTTCGTGGACATCCATCACAAGCATACAAATGTCAGCCTCTTCGATTGCCGATAAAGCTCGTAAGACACTAAAGTGCTCTACTCCGCGTTCGATCTTACCACTACGCCTAATGCCAGCAGTGTCAAGCAGTTGAATCTCAATCCCTCTAAATTTGATACTGGTTCGGTTGATATCACGAGTAGTGCCAGCTCGGGCTGCAACAATCGCCTGTTGTTTTTTAGACATTGCATTAAAAAGGCTACTTTTGCCAACATTTGGTCGGCCCAGAAGCCCCAACCGAATGATTTTGTCCGATTTCGTAACCTTCCCCGGCTTCAAATGCTCTTGCAAAGCCATTACAAGCTCATTTAAACCCTTTTTCTGGGTTGTTGAAGTAAATATAAGCTGTTTGATTCCTAGGCCCAAATAGGGCGTCCTAGACGGTTTTCTCACTTGGTCGGCTTTATTTACTACCAGAATAACCGGTTTTCTTGTTTTCAGAGCCAGAGTGGCTACGCGCCGATCGTCGTCACTCAGCAAGGAGGCGGCTTCGATTACTACCAAAATGCATTCAGCCGAGGCTGCGGCTTCGGTTATTTGCTCCTGGATAGTTAGTTCAAAGTCGTCTTCGGCGACTTTTACACCGGCGGTGTCGACCAGCCAATAATCACCTTGGGGTGTGCTTAAGCGTGCAGCGATGCTATCTCTGGTAGTCCCGGCTTCGCGGGCGACAATTACTTCACGGCGGCCAATAAGCGCGTTAAATATGCTGCTTTTACCAACATTTGCCCGACCTACTATTGCAACAAACGGTACTTTTGGAGACATTATCTTAGCATTATACTTCGAAACCAATAAAACGCCCCTGTTAAATGAGGCGTTTTAATGTATCGAGCCTTTTAAATGGTTTTATAAGCCGCTAGGCGGTGCCGAAGGGTCGGTAGCTTGGTCTGCTTGGTCCGTTGGCGCGGTTGGGTCGGCCGTCGGTGTGGCTGAGCCAGCAGGCGGTTCAGCGACCGGTACATCAGCGTGTTCGGCTGGTGCAGCTGGGTCAACCGATGCAACCGGGTCAGCAGCTGGAGCTGGGTCACTAACAAAGCTATTTACTTGATCGTTGACTGCACTTTGTTCTTGAGCGCTTGACTGTTGGTCGTCAACTGCCGGAGTAGCCGGATCAGCTGGCGGTGTGCTAATTGGATTAGCGCTCGGGTCAGCAGCTGGAGCTGGATTGGTTGTTGGGTTGTTGTCTTCGGGCATTTTTTTCTCACTTTCTTCTTTAGTATTTTGTGAAGCTGATTCTTTTTTTTCATCAGTGGCTGGTTCGACAGAACCTAATACCTCTTTGATGACTCTGGCGAAATCTTCCAGCGTTACTTGAGATTTCACTAGGTACTTTACCACGCCAAGCTTTTCGCCGCGAGCTTGGTCTTCGGCCTGTCCAAGAGCCGTCATCATAATAACCTTGGTATTGGCCATTTCTGGAGCCGCTCTTAATGTTTCCAACATTTCAAAACCCGATAGTTTGGGCATCATCACATCGGCAACAATTAGGTCTGGCTTTTCTTTCATTGCTACAACTAAGCCTTCTTCGCCGTCGCCGGCAACAACCGTGTCAAAACCTTCGGCTTGAATGCGCATCTCGAAGATTTCGCGAAGGTTATTGTCGTCTTCTACCAGTAGGACTTTGGCCATTTTTATCTACTTAGTTATGCTTGTGCTTATTTATGGGGTAATTGTATCATGGCTTTGGCAAATTATTGCAACTTTATATAGCAGGATTGATGACTGAGGCTTGATTTTTTTGCATCTCAAGAGCCTGAGTACTAGTAAGCCTAGGCAAGTTAACATAGAAAACGCTACCTTTGCCGAGCTGGCTGGTTACCCAAATTCGTCCATTGTAGAGCTCCAATATCTTTCGGCATATAAACAGTCCTAGACCAGTCCCGCCTATAGTGCGCGTCATAGAAGAATCAACACGATAGAATTTTTGAAACAAATGTGGAATATCCTCGGCGGGAATTCCGCCACCGGTATCGGCAATCTGCATTTGGACTACGCTCGGATTACCTGTAATAGCGAGAGTAATGCTCCCTTCGGCAGTATATTTGATGGCGTTATCAACAAGATTCTGCAACACTTCACGCAGGCGGTTGGGGTCGGCAAAGGCATACAACAGCGGTCTGATTGCCTTGCCTCCAGTAACATCTTTGTTACTACTGACCACAAACTTTAGCTGAAGGCCTTTCTTTTGGGCGTTAAACCGAGCGCTGTCAGCTACCTGCTGAAAAACTTCGCCAACTTCAACCACTGTTGGGTAGCTGGCTAGTCGCCCGTCTTCGGCTTTTGAACTGGTCAAAAGGTCGGCAAACAACTCGCCCAAGTGCTGAGTAGAATTGTGGGCCTTTTCTATGTAGCTGCGAGCTCGTTTGTCCATGGTGGCGACTTTTTCATTTAAAGCAAGAGCCAAGTAGCCTTCAATAGCTGCTATCGGAGTGCGCATTTCATGGCTGGCGGTGCTGATAAATTCGCTTCGTTGTTTTTCTTCGGCTTTTTCAGTAGATATGTTACGCAGCACGCCGATTACGCTTGCAGGAGCGTGGCCATCGTTACCCATTACTGGTGAAACCAGTAGTGACACAGGAACTTGTTTATTGCCACGGGTTGCTAGCATTGCCCGGCTGTCTCGAGCTGATTTGCCAGTGGCAAAAACCCGAGCAATAGGATGGCTGTCCGGCGGGTAGGCTTCGCCTTTTTCGTCTACTAGAGAAATGACATTGTGGTAATCCATGCCTACCGCATCATCTGCCGGCCAACCGGTTATAGCGCTGGCACCAGGGTTAAAAAGGCTAATTGTCATGTCTTGCCCCACCAACACTACGCCGTCTTCGATAGCGCTAAGGATAAAGTCAGAGTCCAGCGCTTGACCCTTTTTACTTACGGTCAGACCGCCACGGTGCTGCTTGCTTCCATTTACGCCCTTATTCCAGAACACTTACTGGTTCCACCTCTTGCAACGATGCCACTTGTATTAAAAATTTATCATAAAAGCTAATGGCTATATTATCCGTTGCCCCGCCCTACATTGCAACTGCCTATGGCCGTGACGCCTTATGGCTTCTACTCTGGTGACCCCTACGGGATTCGAACCCGTGATCTTCTGGATGAGAACCAGATATCCTGAACCGCTAGACGAAGGGGCCGCTAATTGATGTCTTGCAAACCGTTAAACAACGAGATCGCACTGACACATTTTAACAGATGTATTTCGCAGATAGCGGATTAAGTTGTGTGTTTGAATGCAGAAGATTAACAAATTAAAAAATTGTGCAGCTAAACCATGACTAAGGCGTGTAACTAAGTAAGCTACTTTTCGCCAGTAATGTAACCCAGGTCTGGCCGGGGTTTAGTTTAATGTCGGCCCCGGCTGAGTCTTTAAAGGCAAATTGACTAGCTCGACTAGTTTTGCTCCAGGAGCCAACAGTTACTCCGCCGTCTTGAAAAACATAAGCCTCGCCGCTGCCGTTTGTGTTGTAGCCGCTATGGCCAGCGCTGTCGACGATACTGTAAGGAACCACCAACGCTATCACGACCTTAGGATGAAGTTGCTGTGGCGCGGCGTCGTTTTGAGAAGTTGTTGCCAAGTGAGCTGCACCGCCTTCACTACGCAGGTAGCTGTTAGTCGCAGCGTCGTACTCGTAATGGTTATTGTAGTAGTAGCTAGAAATATTTAAGTTGATCGATTTGGCTGTTGGAACCGCAGTAACCTTTTTTTCTACTTTGCGAGGCCAGACTTGGACATTGCTGGTAGTAAAACCCTTCTGGGCATTAAGTGCGTCTAGCTTGTCGAAGCTGGTGTAAACATTATGCGGTGCGTAACGGGTACTTACCCGCCAATAGCTACCGCTGTTGAAAAACTGGTCTAGGTCCTTCATGCCGGGCGCTCGGCTGCGGATTTGGGCAAGGGCATCGGGGCTACCACCTACATGGGCAATTGAAGCGTCAAATGGTACCGCAAAATCAATGTAATAAGGTCTCAGAGATCGCACCGGACCGACATAGTCGGGTCTGGCTTCTTGGTAAAGAGTCAAAAAGCGAGTTATGCCACCTTCGGCAATTGCTTCAAACACCACACCTGCATCCTGTATTCCGGACTGGGGCCTGGCATCGGGGCTGTTTTCTATCATTACTCCGGTAACTGGCCTGGCAGCATCTTCAGGTGTAACCTGGGCTCCTGTTAACGGAGAGGCAACGGTAGTTGGCGGCGAAGGTGGTTTGGGGTGGTGCTTAACAATATATAGCTCTGGTTCGGAAACGCGCCAAAAAAAACTATACCCGGCAATACTGGCGGCACCTGTTAGCAGTAATAAAGTAACGAAAACCGTAATAATTTTTCGTGGTCTGCCCCATGCCCGCCACCAATCCATGGGTCTTGGTCGGTGTAGTCGCAGCCGTCTGCGGGCTTGGGCTTGTTCGGTGCTTGGTTCGTCTGGTTCTTCAGCCGGTGGCGTGTGTACTGGCTCGGTAGGTTTGGCAGCTGTTGCAAAGCCGCCCAATAGTCGCTGGCGGGCTGAATCAAGCGTGTGTCCCTGGAGTCTTTGGCTTTGTTGGGGTTTTCTGTTTTGTGGTCGTAAGTCGGACCGCTTAGGAGGCAAAATATCTTGCATCGGCAATTATTATAGCAAAGAAATGCTTATGTTTAATCGGTAGTAGGCATTCGAAAGTATGCTTTCGAGGTTAGCCCAACGGGTTTCTAGCCTGCCGATGGTGTGGACTTAAAGATAGTTCACCGCCAAGTTAATTTTCCAGCAAAGATGCAGCCTTGCTTAACCGAGGCAGTGTTTTTTCCCTGCCAAGAACAGCGATGGTCTCGGCTAGGCTTGGACTGGCTGGCGCCCAAGTAGTAGCAACCCGAATCAAGCTAAAAAGGACTCGGGGTTTTTGCTGAGTCTGAATAAGCAAAGAATTAAGACACTGGGTAAGTGCGCTTACCGAAAAATTGGTCTGTTCGAGCGCATGCTGACTTTGCCGTAGCCAACCTGCCAGCTGGTGATTGGCGAACTTTGTTAGCTGCTTGTTGCTTTCAATTAATTTTAAGTCTGGCTTAGGCTCTATGAAGAAAAAACTACAAAGCTCTGGCAGCTCGGCCAAATATTTGAGCCTTTCTTGGACTAAACCAAGCACCTGTTTAAGATAAGCCGTATCACTATTTGAGGCGCACTCTGGCCAAAACTTTTTAGCAACCAACATAAGTTCATCGAGAGGCATCTGGCGGATAAAATGTCCATTTGTCCAGGACAGTCTTTGTTCGTCAAAATGCGCGCCACTCCTACCCACCCTGTCTAGACTGAACTTGTCTACTAGCTCTTGGCGGCTAAAAACTTCCTGCTCGGTACCGTCATTCCAGCCGAGTGTGGCAATAAAACTGACTAAAGCATCTGGCAAAAAACCTTCGTCAATATACTCCAAAACATCCTTAGCACCGTCGCGTTTGCTTAGCTTTTTCCCACCTACCGGAGCCAAAATGTGAGGCACAGTAGCCAGTTTTGGACGGACTAAGCCTAATGCTTCGTAGAGGTTCAAATAATTCGGTACGCTAGCCAAAAACTCTTGGCCTCGAATAACATGGCTTATTTGCATTTGTTCATCGTCGACTATATGAGCAAAATTATAGGTTGGAAATCCGTCAGACTTTATTAGCACAAAGTCGTCAACAACTTCTGCTCTTGTGCCTAAGTCGCCCATGACTTCGTCATGCCATTTGTATTCTTTTGGCTCAGACCTAAATCTTAAGGGAAGCTTGCCGAAAAAGTTGCCTTTTGGTGTCTCGGATGGTCGATGGTTAATAAATCTAAAAGGTCTGCCAGCCTGCTTGGCACCTTTTCTTAGTTTGTCTAAATCTTCAGGTAAATTAATGTCCCAATAAGCTCGATTGGACTCGATCAGTTTTTGTGCCCATTGGTGGTAAATTTCGAGTCTTTCACTTTGGCGGTATGGCCCGAATGAACCCTGCTTGTTTGGTCCTTCGTCGTAATAAAGTCCAAGCTCTTCAAGGCATCGAATAATGTGCTGCTCGGCACCCTCAACCTGCCGCTGTTGGTCGGTGTCTTCTATGCGTAGCACAAACTGGCCTCCAGCTTGCCTTGCCACCAGCCAGGTAAACAGAGCCGTTCGAATCCCCCCAACATGCATATAGCCAGTTGGGCTAGGTGCAAACCTAGTCCTGGTGGGTGTCTTTGTGTTACTTTCACTCATAAGCAACAGTATATAGTCTAGAACTCGAAACCAACCAATCAAAACATAAGGCAAGCCTTTTGTTTTTGTCTTTTGATGTCGATGCCGAGGTGAGTTAGCGCAAACTGTCGACTATTTTTAGAATCTGATCAGTGTCAAGTTTGGCGTTGTCTTCTATTGTGTATCGGACACCGTGGTTAACCCAAGTAGCATGGTTTTGGTCACCATAAATGTAGACTGTAGTGCCGTTTATTTGTGAAGTTTGAACTTTGTTGTTGCTTAAGCTGTTAGCAACCAGCGAAGGGCTAGTTTCGTTTGAGGACTGTTGGGTCAAAACATATTTCCTAGAATCATCAGAGTTGGCCCGGTAATCTATTGCAACTGTTTTATCGCTATACTCAATCGGTCCGGAAAAACTAAACCCCGGGGGCGTATAAGCAGGAACGGCAGCGGCCACATTAGCTCTGTTGGCGGCTAAACGCATAGAAACCTGTGGAATATTTTGCCAAGCAAAAAACCCGCCTAAAATCGCTATAGCTAAGGCTAGCGAACCTAGACTGGCCCACTTTGGAGCGTCTAAAACTTTTTGCCACCAATTTCGGCCAGGCAACTTTCCTTGCATGGCCTTTTTGTGAGCATCAGCTCGATGCAAGGCCTGGTCGAGCAATCTTTCTAGGTTTTGGTGCGAAACTGTAGTAGTCAAACTTGGTAGAGATTTGGCATTTACGGCTTGAGTCGTTTGTACAGCAGCTGTTCTTGAAGGCACGGGTGCTGTGTTGGTTTTGGGCGTGTTCGAATAACCCTGAAACTTATTAACAGTACTAGCTTTACTAGTCTGACTTGCTCTAAAAGCCCTTGAACTATTTATTTTCGAAACTCGGGTGCGGTTGGCTGAAGATATAAATAGGCCGGTGCCCTTGTTCTTCAGTGATAAAGGCTTGCTTACACCACTTCGAACAAGAGTTTTGGAACGCTGGGTGCCTCGGTGCATTGTTCTGGTTGTTGTTCTTTTGAGACTTGCTGCTACTGCAGTAGTTGTACCAATGACTGGGCTGGTGCTGCCTCTTGCTTTAGCAGTAAAATTTTTCATTTTGCTAGCTGGTAGCGACTTTTTGTTAAAAAAACCGTCCATTATCTTTCCTCCAGTTGAGCTTTTGGAGATTTTTTTTGTCTTTTTCTGAGTGCCCTCGCTGGGCTGCTCTGGAGACGGTACCAGCTCGGCTCCGCTTGGATCGGAGTTATTATTGCTACTCACGGTCTTTTAATTTTAACCGCCATATTTATAACAAACATTATACTACACTCCGATTTCTTGCTAATTGAATGGTAGATGCAAAAAAAGCCATCTGTTATGCTAAAAACACTCATTTAATGAATACTAATAAAACAGTTAAATGGATTTCTTAGATCCCCGCAAACAGCGAGCCCACCACCGGCGGATAATGGTCGGATATTTATTAATGTCTATCGTGGTACTGCTTGGCACCATAATTTTGGTTTATGGCGCCAATGGCTATAGTGTAAATACCAAAACAGGTGCGGTTATCGAAAATGGGCTTTTGTTTGTTGACTCTAAGCCCAGCGGCACCGAAATATATCTAAATGGTCAAGATACCGGTGAACAGACATCAGCAAGGAAAGTTCTCCCGACCGGTACTTACAGCCTCAAACTTTCTAAGGCAGGCTATCGTGACTGGGCCCGCAGCTTCGTTTTGGAAGAACACAGTATCGAGCGTTTTGTGTATCCTTTTTTATTCCCAGTTAAACCAGTATCTTCTAGCTTAAAAAAATACTCCGCCCAACCCAGTTTGTTAACTGTTAGTCCCGACCGTCATTGGTTGCTTATTTTTTACTCTGAAAACGGTAACGATAAAATTGACCAGATTGATACTACTAACTTAGACATTCCTGCAACCACTCTTGGCCTACCGGCAAGTTTGCTAACTAGTCCGGGGGCTACTTCAGGCTACAAGTTAGTCGAGTGGTCGACCGATAACAAACATGTGCTGGTTGAGCGGTCATACCCTGGTGGTTCAGAATTTTTGATGTTAAACAGGGATACGCTCGCTGAATCATTAAATGTTAATAAAACACTTAACATTAACCTCAATAAAGTTGTCTTGCGTGATAAAAAGTTCGATCAGCTTTATGTTCGTACAACTGATGGACAGCTATGGCAAGCAGACCTAGATGGTACGCAGTTAACATCTATTTTGAAAAATGTTTTAGAGTTTAAGGCCTATGGCAACAACCTACTGCTATATACAACCAATGGCCTCGCAGGCGGTCAAGAAGTAACCGCCAAGCTTTGGGATAATGGGCAATCCTATATCCTAGCAAAGCTAATCCCCGGTCAGGTGTATTTACTAGATATGGCTAAGTTTCAAAATGGCTTTTATGTTGTGGTTGGTAGCAGTGGGGGAGATGGCGTTAGTTTGTACAAAGACCCCTTTGACAGTCTCAAAGATCCAAAAAACGGAAAAGCATTGCCGTTCATTACATTACGGCTTAGTAACGCTCAAAAAACCGCATTTTCAGATAATGCTCGGTTTGTCGAAGCGCAGTCCGGTCAGAAATTTGCTGTCTATGATTTAGAAGCCAAGCGATATTACAAATACGCTACCGCCGCTAAGCTAGTGCAACCGGTACAATGGATGGATGGTCATCGTCTAATTGGTATGGCTAGCGGCAAAGTATTTGTAATGGACTTCGATAGGACTAACCAACAGTCATTAGTTAGTACGGTTTGGATGGGCGGCGGAGTGTTTGACCGTGACTATAACAACCTTTTTACTCTCTCAGCAGCCTCGGGTGGTGGGTTTAGCTTGGTTGATGTTGATATGCGGGCTGGTAGTGACCTGCCAGCAAACAAGCGTTAAAAAAAATCACCTAAACGCGACCACAAACTTGGTGAGTTTCCAGGGATAGTTGCACCTTCGCTGGCAGGCGAGGCTGGCGCGACACTAGAATTAGTCGAAACAGCCGGGCTAATTTGTTCTCCGACTACAACTAAGCGGTTGGTACTGGTACCAGGCGGGTCGCAGGTTATCAGTGTTGCCACGGCTGTTTTGCCGGTGGCCGGTCCCAGTACACCAACCTCTGTTGGTTTGACGATTTTTTTTTCGTAAACTTCGTAAGTATATCGTTTGCCGTCTTTTTGCAGATAAAAAGTATCGCCGACTTCCAAGCGGCTTAGTAACACAAAAGCAAATTTATATTTGCCTTTGTTGAATATGTTGTTGGAGGAATGGCCTACTATTGCCACATTACCGTTTTGGCCCGGTAGGGCTGTGCCAGTGTAGTGCACTACCCCTCCCTCCAAAGCTCTCTGAGTTGCCATTTCATCTGCTGTGTTAGCACCATAAACCACCGGGATCTCGACATTAATTTTTGGGATAATGACTTCTGGGTTAGGCCCAACTGCCAATGTACTATTTATTATTTGGCTGCTAGCTTCGGCCCGGCTGGGCTGAATGAATGGGGCTATAAACCGTTCGTTGAAAAAGCTAAACAAAAATATCACTAAAACTACAGAACCGAGACCCAGACCAAAAGCTAACGACTGTAGATGTTGAGTCGGTTTTAGTTTGGCTCGTTTGTTGGTGCTGCCAGCAAGTTTGTCTCGGACATCGGCATATGTAGTATTAACGGGAGCAAGGTTGTGAGAAGTTTTGGTTGGCTTGGCATTTTCGCTCACCGGCACGCCTAAAACAAAATGAGACGACTTTTCCTGCATAGCATAAAACTCGTTCCATACTTGGTGCTTGTCGGCGTCAGTTAGGCCGGCGTAATATTCATGCCAAGCGGTTTGAATTTCAGCTACAGTTTTGCCAGAATTTACCAGGTCGAACATATATTGCTGATGACGAGATTTTGGCTGACCGCTCAGTCCAGCAACATCCAATGCGTCATCTTTGGCGCCAGGAGCATTTTTGTAACTAGTGTTGACCTTTTTACGGATAAATTCGGTAGCCGCCAGGACATGTTTATCCATTTGGCTTTTTTTGGGTGGGTCAATCTTTTTCATCATGGCTTAATGTTCATGTCTTATTGTACAATAACACCTGTAGTTTAGCTTAAGAGCTCAGGCTGCCCAACAGGTGTATGAGCGATTTTGGTTTTTCTGCGCCGCGGTGGTGGAATTGGTAGACACGCTGGACTCAAAATCCTGTGAACGCAAGTTCGTGACGGTTCAAGTCCGTCCCGCGGCACCATCGACATGTGTGTTCAATCCTGTCTACCGTCAGGCAGGCCCACTCCACCCACCAAGCATCTAATCCATATCAGCCACTAATCAAAAATTGGAACCAAGTACTCTTTATGCCCCAAGAACAGAAAGAACTTATCGCAACTTACTACGACCAAACTCTGAAGCTTTACGAAAGATTTTGGCACAAAAAAACCTACGGTGTACACTATGGTTTTTGGGATGATAGTACAAAAAATTTAGAGCAAGCTTTAATAAATGAAAATCAGTTCATGGCTGATCTTTTAGGGCTTAGCAAGGGCATGAAAGTTTTAGATGCCGGTTGCGGCGTAGGAGGTAGCTCTGTGTGGCTAGCCAAAAACTATGGCGTAGAAGTGAAAGGGATATCTTTAAGCAACAGACAAGTAAAAAAAGCAAAAGTGATAGCAAAGCAAGCGGGTGTGTCACACCTAACAAGTTTCGAAGTAAACGACTATTTAAAAACAAACTACTCTGCTAGAAGTTTTGACATAGTTTGGGCTGAAGAGAGTGTATGCTACGCGGAGAACAAGCAGGATTTCCTAAAAGAAGCCTACAGGCTTCTAAAGCCCGCGGGTAAACTAGTCGTAGCCGATGGGTTCTTGCTACGAAATGTAAGGGACAATGAGAAGAAGGATTTTAATACCTTTCTTGAGGGTCTAGCTCTCTCCAATCTCGCGTCAGTTGATAGCTTTAAGAAAAATATGCAAACAGCCGGTTTTAAAAAGGTAAAAATGCATGATGCCACTAAGGCCGTAGAGCCTTCTTCTGCTCTGATGTACAAGCGCGTTAGAAAGTTCTACCCACTTGCTTGGTTTCAGCACAAAATTGGGTTAATATCTTCAGTATTATTAAACAACCAAAAAGCAGGGCTAGCTCAATACAGACTGGTTAAAAAAGGTATAGCCGGATATGCGGTCTTTACTGGAGAGAAATAAAAAAATAAACCACACAAAATAGCATGGAACAACTAGATTATATAAAGTGGTTTGCGGTCTTTGCTTGGACACCAATAATAATCGTCTGGGCATTTTATTGGAGGTACTTAATAAAGTTCTCCAAGGTGTTTTTGTATTGCATAATCGGTTCAGTTATTTTCGGGACGGTATGGGACTACTGGGCTACACACTACTGGTTGTGGCACTTCTCACCTGACCACACCTTAGGTGTTAATATTTTAGGTCTTCCTGTTGAAGAGTATGTATTTTTTATCTCATTCACTATCTTGTATGCCAGTATCGCGCTTGTGCTTAAGGATAAGATGAGAATTAAAAAATTATGAGGTGGGCCTACCTAGTCAGCAATTTTATACCGATCTTGATTGCTTTTATACTAATTTGGCGAAAGGGTTTGCCAAGCAAGCGTACTTGGTATTTGCTAGCTATCTTAGGGACGCTAGGACTTATCAATGCCCTTGGCGAAAACCCTGCTCTGCATTGGGGTATCTGGCATTATAATCTCCCTAAAACCTTAGATATTCAGATATTTGGTGTGCTTTTTGAGACATATGTTTACTGCATTATGGTTCCGATCGTTATAGGTTCAGCCGCACTTAAGTTTGCAGAGAGACAAAATGCCAAAAAGTCTAAAAAATAGCAACAAAAAAAAGATGTAGAAAACTATTATTTCCGTCGTGAGTCGCGCTGGGGGTATAAGTATCTTTTAAAAGGTACCAAGCACTATAGCTACCACCCTAAAGGTGTCGTAGGTGGGCTAACTCTGGCAGAATCCCAGTTAGAGATGGAAAAACAACTAGCAATTCGAATCGGGCAGAAGCACGGCGCGCGAATACTGGATGCTGGATGTGGCGAGGCGTTAGTAGCAATCCGTTTAGCAAAGGAGAAACCCTGGATAATTTATGGGATTGATTTGCTCAAACCATATGTGGATATAGCCAAGAAAAACGTGTCAAAAGCTGGTCTTGAAGGTAAGGTTATAGTTGAGGTTGGTGATTACACTCATTTGGACTTCCCAGACAATTACTTTAATGCCGTATACACAGTCGAGACATTAGTGCACTCACCTGACTATAAAAGAACACTAAGAGAATTCTATAGGGTTCTTAAGCCTGGCGGTGTGCTAGTTAACTTTGAGTACGCTCTTGAGGATGATATGACCCCCGAGCAAGAAGAGCCTTGGCGACATATATACGAGAATGGTGCGATGATGGGTGTATTTAAAGACTTTAGGATAAAGAGAATGCAACAAATATGGGATCGGGCTGGGTTTGTAGATGTGAGAGTCGATGGTGTGACTAAAAACGTAGCTCCGTTTATGAAACGTCTCTATCAGATTGCATTTGTGCCTTTCCATATCCTAAAACTATTCGGTAAAGAAAAAAACTACACAAATACCTATGTAGGCTATATTTCTTTTGGGCTCCGCGACCAGTTTCAGTATTCTCTTATAAGTGCGGTCAAACCGAGTAGTCGTAAATAGAGGAGCTCAAAGCTTCTAAAGGTTTTGTGGGGTTTTGTAGGAGCCAGACGGCGGCATAAGCAGCTAACTCGGTTTGCCAACTTTGCTCTTTGTTAACCGGCGTGGTACTTACTTTGCCGCTATACGCGGTAATGTAGCTGTTAGCGTG
Source organism: uncultured Candidatus Saccharibacteria bacterium (assembly GCA_964448925.1). Taxonomy (GTDB): domain Bacteria; phylum Patescibacteriota; class Saccharimonadia; order Saccharimonadales; family UBA10212; genus JAYTJL01. The sequence goes on from CAYUXQ010000001.1 coordinate 71,491, forward strand.
TTTGGTTATAAAAGCTGTCGGTACACTGTTAGTCCAATCTGACAGCACACTTACCAGTTCTTGCAGGCTCATGTTGTGAAACACCGGCGTGGTTGGGCGGTTAGACTTGGCTAGCTTTTGCAGCTGGCTAACTTCGCTGACTACCACTGTATTTTGGCGAGCTAACAAAGAGCTGTTTTTGCCCAGGAAGTAATCCAAGCAATCACCCGAAACACAGAGCGGTCCGGTAAATTTACTAACCAAGGACTCAACGAATACGGCCGTTTCGGAGTTGCGGCCAAAACCTCCGGCCAGAAGTACCCCGTTGGCCCATTGGGCAGCTTGTAGCGCCTCTGCGAGCGCCTGGCGGCCAAAACTACCGCTTGGTGTAGCCGGTGCAAATTCAGCTTCGATAAATGCCTTTCCCAATGTTTTTTGCAATGACTGCGGTAGCAGGACCCGAGTACTGCCTATACCAGCTTCGCCAGCAGCAGCGAATGCGCCGGCCGGCACGGCAAAACCAGCACTGTTGCCGCCAATTATCAAAAGTTTGCCGCGAGCCTGCTTGGTTTCGGGTCGGCTCCAAATTAGCTCATCAAAAAGTGGCTTATCCGGAGTTTGTTTTAACCAGTTGGTAATTTCCATCTTTTTGCTCCAGCTCATATACCATATTTTTGCGTTCCAGGACTATTTTCCAGCCGGCTTGGGCGGCAGCTTCAAACAAAGCCTTTTCGGGGTTAAAAGCAATCGGCAGCTGGACAATCTGCATCATACTGATGTCGCTGGCACTGTCGCCCACAGCCAGGCTGCCTTCAAGTCCCAACCCGTGTTTATTCATCAGTTGGTGCAGTGTGGTGGCTTTGTCGCCCGAACCAATGATTTTTTGACCGGTAAACTTGCCGTTTTCCTGCTGGTAGATGGTACCTACGCAGTCATCAAACCCGTAGTGGTCGGCAATTTTTTTGACAATTTCGATTTGCGACCCGGAAATGGCCAGCAAAAAGTAACCTCGATTTTTTAGTTCGGCGGCTAAGTCGCGTGTGTAGGTATATACTTGGTCTTTATATTCTTCAAAAACTCCCCGGGTTACGGTTTCTAACTGCTGGGGCTCAAGATTGGTCAGAATTTCTTCAAACGCGTCAATTAAGTATTTTTCGTACTCCGAAAATGAGTCGCCGGTTTCGCGCCTCTTCCATGACATACGGGCTTCCTTAATAGGCAAAAATGCTTGCGGGTCGGCGAATCCGGCTTTGACTAAACCGTCGGTTAAGGCATGGTAGAGTTGCCAGCGGATCAGCGTACCGTCTAAGTCAAAAACAGCAAATGGCTGGCTCATTTGCTGTCCAGTTCTATACTTACCGGGCAATGGTCACTTCCCATAATGTCTGAGTGTATTTTAGCGCTTTTTAAGCGCGATTTTAAGACCTTCGAAACCAAAAAATAATCAATTCGCCAGCCCACATTGCGTTCGCGGGCATTGGCCCAATGCGTCCACCAGGAGTAATGCCCGTTGCCTTTTGTAAACTCTCGGAAAGTATCAACGAACCCATGATCGATAAGTGCCTCAAAACCGGCTCGTTCTTCGTCAGTAAAACCGCGTTTGCCAACATTTTCTTTAGGGCGGGCTAAGTCGTCTTCGGTGTGGGCGACATTTAAATCGCCGCAAAAAATTACCGGTTTCTGGCTTTCCAGTTGTTTCAAATAAGACAAGAAGGCTTTGTCCCAGGCTTGGCGGATAGGCACACGCGAAAGGTCGTCTTTTACATTGATTGTGTAAACGCCGACTATAAAAAAGTCGGGGTATTCAGCCGTGATTACCCTGCCTTCTTTGTTTGGTTCGCCGTAAACATCGCCATGAACACCGTATTTTTTAATAATATCCTCAGGCAAGCCGTTAATAACATTGAGCGGTTTTGTTTTGGTAAATATTGCTGTTCCGCTGTAGCCTTTTTTTTCGGCCGAATTCCAGTATTCTTGATAATCTGGCAAGTCAACCGGTGACTGGTCTGGTTGGGCTTTGGTTTCTTGCAGACACAGAATGTCTGGTTGGTGGGCTTCAATAAACGGTGCAAAAAGACCTTTGTTGTAGACCGCTCGGATACCATTCACATTCCAAGAATAGATTTTTAAAGCTCTCATAGCACGCTTCTCTCAATATCGCGTTCTTGTTGGCGTTTTTTGATGGTTTCGCGCTTGTCATAGCGTTTTTTCCCCCGCCCAGTACTGATACGCAGTTTTATAAACCGTCCACCAGTCAAAATTTCAAGCGGTACAATGGTTTTTCCGGTTTGTTTGGCGACGACTAGCTTGTCTATTTCTTTGCGCTTGGCTAGCAGTTTGCGGCTGCGGCCAACTTCTGACTCGGCTATTGGTACGCCCGAGCTTCCTTTTATATGTGAATTGATCAGCCATAGTTCGCCTCCTAAAATGTTTACATGCGCCCCCTGTAGCTGACCGTGACCCATGCGTAGGGCTTTGGTCTCAGCCCCGCTCAGAGAAATTCCAACCACCAAAGAATCGTCTAGCTCATAATCATGTCTTGCCCGTCGGTTACTGACTTTTCCAGCTTGGGGCTTCTTCTTAGCCATAAGGCTTATTATACCCCTGCTTTGTCTCTGTTAACTATTCTTTTTGCAAAAGTCTTTGGTTCTGGGCATTTGTCTGGGCAACTTCAGATTTAACTACATTCCAAATACCAGGCTGGTTTTTGGTGGTTTTAAGCCAGTACCACCATTCTTCACCCCACAAATATATTTCGCGCATGCCGGTAGCTTCGCCGTAGGCTATGCGTGTCTTCATGCGCTTTGGATTCATTGACTTGTACATTTCGTTAATGCTCAAGTTTTGAATATCTTCGCCGTTGGGAGTCCACGATTCTGCCTGTAACTCGTGGATTATCATATTTTTGCCGGTCAGCAGTTCTGCCCAGCCAGCAAGCATTGAATAAAACCAGGCAGGCAATGGATACTCGAAATAGCGGTGAGTAAAGGTTGCATCCCATACCCTTTTATAGACTGAAATACCAAATTCGTCTGGTCGAGGCTGTCCCAGTGGCAGGCCCACCCAGTTATTACTTCGGCTGACTATGACTGGCTTTGACGGGTCAAGTTGCTTGACCATATTGAACTCTTCGACTAGTCGAGTTCGGTCAAAGTTTTTGCACTCGCCAAAAACACTCATAAAAAATTCGTTTTCCAGTTGGTATGACTGTAAGCTTGGGCGGTTTTTGTAACGGTCTATTACTGCACCCATATATTTGTAAAGCTGGGGTTTCCAAGTATTTTCAGGCGCTGAAATGTTAACCCAGCTTGGCTCATGGCATTCTGGCCAACGGGGCTGACGAAGCCCAACCGCTAAGCTTACTTTAGCGTCATACTTTTCGGCCATATCAAACTGCCAATCAAGATCTGAAAAGTCATAAGTTCCGGGGTCTTTTTCAATATTGTTCCAGTAACTGACCAGCCTAACTTGGCGCATTCCCAGCTCTGAAAAAGCTGCCTCTAGAGTCTGTTTGGGGTCTAGCCCAAAACTGCGGGCGTAGTCTGATACAAAGGTGGTCCCCAGTGCCAGCGGCTCCTTGTTGTGTTTATGGATATACCACTGGGCTACAGCGTAATTTAAGCCAACCAGTGCTAGTATAAAACCCGTGAAAACCACCGCAGTTTTGCGCCAGCGCGAACCGTGCCAAATAAAATTAGCCACCCCCTTCCAGCCGGCTTGCCTAGTTGTGGACTTCTTCTTGGTCGGCATTAAATGGTATTCTAACTAGTGATGCTTAATAACAAAAATAAAACTCTTAAGCTCACACTAGTTATACCAGTTTATAACGAGCAAAACCACCTGGAAGCCTGTCTAGCTTCGGTTGCTAAACAAACCTTTGTTCCTTATGAAGTTATTGTGGTAGATAACAACTCAACAGATAGTTCTATCCAAATGGCTCGGAATTTTCCATTTGTAAGCCTTGTCACAGAAAAAAAACAGGGTGTTCTGTATGCTCGAACCCGAGGTTTCGACAAGGCCAGGGGGGACATTATCGCCCGAATAGATGCCGATACTATGTTACCCCCCCGTTGGTGCGAGAAACTTACAGCGGTCTTTGAAGAATCCAAGATCAGTGCAGTAACCGGGCCGGTCTATTACTACGACATGCCTTTTGCTGCCAGTAACCACCACCCCGACCATTTTATGCGTCACTCTATTTATAATTGGTCACCAAAAAGTCCCTTTCTCTTTGGATCAAATATGGCCATAAGGCGTAGTGCATGGGAGCAAGTTAAAGCGGATCTTTGTAGTCACAGCCAGATACATGAAGACCTAGATCTCGCAGTACATCTCTTTAATGCTCATCATATAATCCATTACACCAAAGATTTGCTAGCCGGCGCTTCCGGTCGTCGCTACAATGACAGTCCGGCTAAATTCTACCGTTATTTGTCTATATACCGTCAGACATATTTACAGCATGGCATGCACAGCCTGGCCATTTATAGCGCAACAGGGGTTTATGCTTTTGGCTATATTGTGGTTCACCCTTGGCTGAGTATATGGTACAGAGTTTGTGGTATTACCAAGCCTTTGGTGCCATTTGTACGCGGTTCGCGCCGCAGCCCCAATTGGTAGTATTATTTAGTAAATGTCAACTGCTAAACCGACTGTTTCGGTGATTATTCCGGCCTACAACGAGGCGACATACATAGACAGGTTGCTAGAAGCCCTCACTAAACAAGATTTTGATGGGTTTGAAGTAATTGTTTCAGACGCCGAGTCTGGTGATGGCACTAAGGAAGTTGTAGATGGTTTCAAGAAAAAACTCGATGTAAAATTCGTAACTGCCCCGCCCTACGGGCCAGCACATGGTAGAAATGTAGGCGCTAAAAAAGCTACCGGCGAATGGCTACTATTCTTGGACGCCGATGTTGATATTGATGATCCGGAGTTCATAAGAGAACTGGTTGATGGGACTAAAAAAAATGGCTGGCACACATCAAGTGCTAAAATGGATGCCCACGGGAACGCTGGAAAATCTTATGCGAGACTGTATAAGTACCAAAGACTTCTTTCTCATACTAAGCGTCCGGTAGCCTCAGGTTATTGTCTATTTACGAATTCCTCTGTATTTAAAAAAAGTGGCGGTTTTAATGAAAATATTCATTTTGGAGAAGATTATGAATATGTATCCAGGACTGGTACAGGGGGCAAGTTCGGTTTTGTAAACACAACATATTATTATGTTGACCCACGACGGAATGAAAAAGATGGCTGGAAGCTTACATGCCAAGGGACCTTAAACGAGTTCTATAGACTTATATTTGGCTACAATAAACTCGAAAAAAAACCTATAAAATACGAATTCGGAAAACATGCCAAGCGCGGTAGTAAATAACTGGCAAAGGTATTCACGCCACCCCCGGGTAATCCAGTTTTTGGAATACATGGTTGGCGGCGGCGTGTACTTTTGGGGAGGTCTGGCTGTTTTTGCGTTGTGCTACAACCTGTTCGGCTGGCCTTGGTGGGTTTCTAAAGTCCTGGCCGATATTATCGGTTGGAGCGCTAATTACCTTATCCAGCGATACTGGGCTTTTTATGACTCAAAACTAAAAGGACAAGACGGTCGGACAATCGCCAAATTTGTGCTGGTTAACGGTGTCGATCTGATATTTGACTATCTGATTGTTTGGGCTTTTGTACACAACGGCATAACGCCCTATGTCGGTTTCTTTGTTTCGGCGGCATTCACCACCGTTTGGGATTATTTATGGTACCGTTTTTGGGTCTTTAAACCAAAAACCTCTAGAAATTAAAATCTTCGGTAATTTTTTGGCCCAGCAGCCACTGGAGAAAACCGTACTTTTTGCGAAGTTGTTTTGCTGCTTCCATTCGTCCACCACTTTTTTCGCCAGCCGTATCATAAGTCTTGTGAGTCACGTCTAGGAGCGGATCAAATACCACCTTGTACCCACGGTGAGCGTTTTTTATAGCCAAGTCAAATATCTCGCTATATCTGAATTGGGGGTCATAACAACCAAGTCTTTCAAAAACTTCAGAGTCTACTACCATATTAGCTTCACTAACCCAAAATACTTCTTTACGTTGGGGTTCTTCGGTAATATTGGGCCATTTCCTGAGTGACGGCAAAACTTTTCTGGCAGCCTTGTCTAGTTTTGGGTTCTGCTTCGTCCAGAGTAGATACTGAACACCTGCCGTCAAGTCATTAATAGCCGATGGCCGGGGTCCAAAATTGTAAGGATTCTGTAGGCCGTTGGGGTTGCGCACCAGGCCGCCTGAAAAACCAACTAAGGCGTAGGAGGCTAACTCTCGGGCAATTTGCGGGCTATCTTTAGAATTGAGTCTAACATCGGAATCCAAGAAATGTATAATAGACCGGCTACCTAGCGCTGGAATCACTCGATTGCGGTTGCCACCAGGCCCAATGTTCTCCTTGCCAGCTATGATGGTAACATCCGAACCATACGATTGAGCGAGTTCAACTGTCCCATCTCTCGATGCGTCATCCATTACAAACACTTGGTCATACTCTTGGTTTAATACTTCATCAACAAGAAATTTAAGAGTGTGTTCAGCGTTATAGGCCGGAATAGCCGCGACAACAGGTCGCCTGTTTTCCATGTTGCGATATTATAACATAAATACGGCTATCAGTCTATTGGTTGTTGGTTTGTCCGCGGCCGTTGGACTCTACTGTGACTTGGCAAGCGCTCCACAAGCCTTTTTTAGCCGCTGAAGCGGTCTTTTCCAGCCGAGTGAAGGCTTCTGCTTTCTGAAACGGAAACTGGGTATAGGCAAAGGCATAGCCACCACTCAGCAGCTGTTCCTCGACCATGCGTCCGTCTGGCAAATATACGTACCTAAGCAGTCGGCCGTAGCGGTCGCGGTTGGTGCCGAGCGGGTCGGCTTGCAGCCGTACACTGGAGTTGCCTATCAGGTTTTTTGTAAAAGTCGCCGCTTCGGGGCCAAAACATTGCACCGGTGTGTTAGGTTTGTGGGTTTCGGGTGTGTCGACCCCTATCATGCGTACTGTTTCGATGTTGCCGTTCATATTAACCGCTATAGTATCGCCGTCTACGAAATGGTCAATTTTGTAGTAGCCAGGTTGGCTTATTTGGCCGGTGTTAAAGCGCTTATGTAAAACATCGGACTGGATTATCAGCCAAGCGCCTCCCACGGCCAGTATTAGCAAGCCGGTAAAAAGAACCAGGCCAAATAGTTTTCCCCGTTTTTCTTGCTCCACCGGGCTAAAACTCACCTGCATTATCGCCCACAAGTTGAGCCTTGAAGGCTTTGTGCACTTCAGTCGGCAAAGACTGCCTGAAAGAAGCCTGAGTACTAAAGAGATCCATAAAGCGAATTATACTCTTTAAAAATCAATACCTTTGTTGGCCAAAAACTTATCGTCAAAGTGATGCCGCAGTTTGGTCATATTGGTGGCAATATCGGCAAATTTTAGGTACTCCAGGGGAAAGTTCCTGCCCGTAAGACATAGGCTAGTCTTTGGCGCCCGGTCTTTTATGAGTTTTTTTAGGTCGGTTTTCTTTAGTAGTCCGTGATGTACGGCATTATTAATTTCGTCGCAAATAACAATGTCGAATTTACCGCTGGTGGCAGCTTTGTATGCCTTGTCATAGGTTTTATGAGCGGCTTTTTGATGCTCGGCCTGGGTAACACCTTTGGCACTAATGTCACCGGCGTTATAAAAACCTTTGCCGCCCTTATAAAACAGCAGTTTGCTTTTAAAAACCGGTTGGATTTGGTGGATAAAGTCGTGTTCGCCAACATTCCAAGTTTTGATGAACTGTATGTAAGCTGCCCTCCAACCGTTGCCTAAAGCACGAGCCAGCAGGCCAACACTGGCGCTAGTTTTACCCTTGCCCTCGCCTGTATAGACCACCACTACAGCTGGTTTTGTTTTATAGTCCTCAAATGCCACTGGACTATTAACTATAGCAAATAATTAAGCAACCTTTTGGGCTTCAGCCGCTTTTAAACGGTGAATCATCCAATAAACACCGCTAGCCAATGCCTTAGCTTCTTCTGTAGTATCGACCTGCTCGGTATCTCCCTGGAAGCTGTCACTAACCATTGCACGAAGCTCTTCCATTACTAGTGGAACGCCGTACCTAATCTGGCCTCTGGCGTATAATCGAAGAGTTTTTATTTCGTCGCTGTCTTCGGTATATTGGCGCCTGAGATTAAGCATTTCGACTATAGTTTGTTGTAGGGCGTTTCTTTCGCCTTCTTCTTCGGACAGTGCTCTAATTGCCTTTTCGTCGCGGGCGTCTTTGAGCGGATTGTCGTCTGAAGGCCGAATAATGTCGGCAATCGGCTTCGTTACCTCTGCCAACGGCTTTATTACACCAGCCCTTTCGTAAGCCAAAAGTAAAATTTCCTCGGTTTCAAACACTCTTTGAACAGCTTCGTAGTCATTTAGGTCTTGGTCGGCCATCGGCGCTGGTTTAATTAGTTCTGCCATAGTAGATTTTATTATACTGTGAACACCATATGGTCATATGTGATATATCTCACAAACGCTATATGTAGCGTAGTGCTGTAGACACACCAGGGATAGTGCTAATGCTGTTAGATTAGCTTAGCCGCTCTTAGGGCTAGGTCTATTTTGGGCCTGTCAAATCCCAGCATATATTCTTCGCCAATCTTTATTATCGGAATAGCGTTCCAGCCGGTTTTTTGAGAAATTTCTGTCGCTTTTTCCCTGTTTTCGTCGACATTAACATAGTCGAAAGGCACCCCACGGCTTTTCAGGTAGTTTTTGACCATATGACAAGGTGGGCACCATTCTGCACCGTAAATTGTTATTTTTAGCGAATCACTCATATTGCTACTTTTATTTTACCAAATGCAAAGAGCATGGTTAATTTTACAAGCCTGTATCGTTGCATTTATTGGTATAAAGGTTATAGTTTAGTTATAGCAAACTAAGGGTAGAAGGGGTAAAAGAGGGGTTTTTAAAATGTTTACTAAAGAGAAAACTGCACCAGTAGTTGCCGAGTTTTTTGGAGCTGCCATGCTGGCGATTATTGTGTTGGTTCTATCAGAAACAACAGCAGTCAGTTATTTTATTGCAACATCAGCAGCTGTAGCATTGGCGGCGATAGTAATGCTATTTGGCTCAACATCGGGTGCGCACGCTAACCCTGCCATTACATTTGGCTTGTGGACGGCAAGAAAGATCGGGACCATCAGAGCAGTTGCCTATATAGTGGCACAGTTATTGGGAGGCTTAGCCGCTTGGCAACTTTATCAGTACTTTACTGAAAAAGCCCTGCCGGCCAAAACAGTTGCTTTTAGTACCAACATACTAATAGCTGAACTGGTTGGCGCTGCAATTCTTACAGCGGCTATCGCAGCAATTGTTGTGCGTAAACTAGACGCTGCCCAGTCAGCTCTTATTGCTGGTACGGCTATATTCACGGGTGTCGTTGTAGCCGCTACAGCTGGCGCTGGCTACATTAACCCGGCAATTGCGCTTAGCGAACGCGCCTGGAGCAGTGTGTATGTGCTAGGTCCGCTAGTTGGAGGCTTGGTTGGGGCAAACCTTTACGTTTATGTATTTGGCCCCGATTCGCCAAAGTCAATTCGTGCTTTTAAAATAAGTCGCAACAGTTCAAAGCCAAAAACCACCAAGAAAAAGAAATAGTAAACCAAACCCGGAACCCAGATTTGGGTTTTACGGAGCTAAGAGAAGTGCCCGCTATTCGCGGGCACTTTTGATTAGGTCGGCTTCAAACTGTTTAATGCCGGACAAATTCTGCGAGTATCCACTAGTGTCCGGGAAATCCAAGTTCATTATGTGGCTCCAAACGGCCCCAATCAGTCTTTTGAGATTGGGTAAGTTTTTGGAGTCTAATTCCAGGTCTAGCTGGGCGGTTGTTCCAGGTTTGGCTTCGACAAAATCCAAAGTACCTTTTTCAACCCGCCAGCCGACATAGCTGTGAGAACCTTCCACCAACAGCTTATAAACCATTAGTTGTTGAGCGTATTTGTGCAGTTTTACTACCCCACTTTGCCAACGGTCGTAGGCACGACCTGTTTTATAGTCAACTACAGTGGCGGTTTTAGATTTTTTATCGAATATCAGCCTGTCAATCTTGCCGCTTAAATGAGCCTTACCAACAAAAACACCTTCTGTTCTGAAGTTCACCTCATTTCTGTCGAGCGAGTTATAGCCGCCAACCGGTCTTTCAAGGAAATTAGCGAACAATTTAAAACCACGCTCTAGAAGCAATTCGAATTCGGCTGCCGGCAGGCGCTGGCTGCGCAGTTGGGCCGCGAAAATTTTCATTGTTTCTTCTTCTGTTGGAGCTTTCTTTCTCAAGCGCGCCGCGTCATGCAACCATTTTAGGGTGTTGTGGGTGGCTGTACCGAACTGCGCACTTGTATTTGGTCCTTTGGGAAACCGCAGTATGGAATTTAGAAAAAACTGCTGGGGCCCGCCACTTGTGACATCGGTAAACTGGTTTAAGTGCGTCGGACTGAGTTGGTAGCGTGACAAAACTGGTTCCAACAAAGCCGAAAGCTTGGGTTGGTGCGGTGGTAGATGGCGTAAATGCCAGTAGCTTTGGGCGTCTTTGCTACTTAACTGCTGGGTTTTGGTCTTGGCAGCGATTGGTTCTAGGCCTGCATGAGCGACCAAAT
>CAYUXQ010000002.1:0-31009 GCA_964448925.1 uncultured Candidatus Saccharibacteria bacterium
GCATTAGTTGCTTATCATCTAGCTGCGTTAGGTCGGGGTGACTGATAGTGTGGGATGCAATTTCATGGCCACTTGCCTGCATAGACTTGAGCTGAGCGATAGACATATAGGAAGGGTTATTATAGACATCGGTAATCACATACTGTGTAGTGCGAATACCATTTTCTTGCAACACAGGTAGCCCCTTTGTGTACACAGACTCCCATCCATCATCAAAACTGACAGTAATTATTGGCTCATCGAAAGGTTTGATAGGAGTACCTGTCTTGTCAGCATCACGAACTTGCATAGCAGGAATGTGCTCAATTTTTCTCGGGTCGCGAGCGGCAAATACGCCGACTGCCCACTTTACGCTCAATACTCCAGGTGCTAAAAAAACCGCTAGCAAAAGCAAAGACACCAGGGTTTTGGATGTCTTTTGTCGTAAGTTACGATTTAAGATTTTCATAGCCACTCCCTGGTGTCAGAGCCTATTTAGTACTACTACTTTTTATCTATTGATATAGGCGTACAAACCGCCCCACACCAATAGACCAGCTGCAATAGCGACCGCTAATGTGATAAACACGTTCCCACCAGTGTTCGGCAACACTACAGCCGCAGTAGCTGCGCTTGAAGTTGTAGCACCAAGAACTTGTCCTGTACCAGACATAAGGGTACCTCACATTACTTAATATTGACCCAATTATAACCTTGGTTTGCATTATTGTCAAGCATAAAAATATAACTTTGTTATTTTTACAATAACATTAGCTTTTTTTATTTTATGACTTGACAAAATACATCTATTCGTTGTAAACTATTGCTAAATTCATAAAGCAATATGGGTGGGCAAGAGAGGTACGAATAGTTCTAATATGAAAAAAATTGCTCTTTTTCTAGTAATCGCGTTGTTTAGCCTGGCTGGCCTGCTTGCTAGCCTTCCGACAAACGCGGCGGGAAATAACTTAGTTCCAAACCCATCTGTCGAAACAGCTAGCGGTAGTAATCCAGCTGAATGGTCTACAGTCAAAACTGGTAATAACAAGACCAGTTTTTCGTACCTTGACAGTGGTCGTACCGGCAATCACAGTCTGTATGTAAACATGTCTCAACGCTCTAGTGGCCACGCTGGTTGGTGTTTTACTCAGATCAGCGTCCTGCCTAATACCACCTACACCTACACCGATTGGTACCAAAGCAATATCCAAACTTATATAAGAGGAGAAATAACTCGTACCAATAACAGGACTAGCAATTTGAAAGCCGTCGGTGTTCCTGCAAGTACTACATGGAGGCAAGCAACTGTATCTATCAAAACGCCTGCTAATGCTAAGGCCCTGACTATCTATCATTTCATCAATAAAAAAGGCCATTTGGCTACAGACGACTTTAACCTAGAAGCTCCAGTACTAGTAGCGCCAAATGTTGCTATAACAGCGCCTACAGCTGGTTCAAACATATCTGGAACTACTTCAGTCTCGGCTACGGCAAACGGTGGAAGTTGGCCGGTCAAAAATGTGCAGTTCAAGCTTGACGGAGTCAATTTGGGAAGTCCTGATACAACTGCACCTTACAGTGTTTCATGGAACACCAAAAACAACACCAACGGTAGCCACAGTCTGACCGCAGTAGTCACAAACACCAACAACATGACTGCTGAATCAACGGTTAATGTTATTACCGTCAATAATCCGACCGCCCCGACAGTTGCTATAACTAACCCTGTCGCTAACGCCACCGTAAGCGGTTCCCAAACTGTTACTGCCACCGCTGCGGACGGCCAGGGGATAAAAAGCGTTCAGTTTAAGCTCGATGGAGCAAATTTAGGTAGTGCTGATACAACCGCTCCTTATGAAACTAGCTGGAACACTGCCAACAGCTCAAACGGCAATCATCTACTAAGCGCAGTTGTTACAAATTTGGCCGACATGACAACTACCGCAGCGAATATATCAGTAGCTGTTAACAATGCGGTTGTCATTCCGCCAGCTGCCACAAATCTGATTCCTAACTCATCGCTAGAAGCTGCAAGCGGTGACGCTCCAGCTAGTTGGCTTTCTAGCTATTGGGGCTCTAATACTTCGACATTCAGTTATCTAAACACTGGGCGTACGGGCAACCGTAGCATAAAAGTCGAAACCACGGCCTATACAAGTGGTGCAGCAAACTGGTACTACGCTGATGTACCAGTCATTGCGAACAAGGCTTACAAGTACGAAAACTGGTACCAGAGCAATGTTGACACCGAAGTTGATGCCGAAGTGATTATGGCTGATGGCTCGGTACAATATTTCTGGTTGGGCACAGTCCCAGCTAGTACTAGCTGGACTAAATTCAGCACGGTATTTACAGTGCCTTCAGGTGGCCAAAAAATGGCAATTTTTCAAATACTGGCTAAAAAGGGCTATGTTGTTAGCGATGACTATTCATTGAGTGAGTATACCCCGCAAGCCTGGAACCGAGCACTGGTGTCGGTTACTTTTGATGACGGTTGGGCAAGCCAATACAACAATGCGCTGCCAATCCTAAACAAATATGGGCTAAAGGGTACCTTCTATATTATTTCAGGTGAGCTGTCTGACCAGCCAGACTATATGACCTCGTCACAAGTCAACAACCTCCACTTACAAGGTATGGAAATTGGCTCGCACACAGTTAGCCATGTCGACTTAACCCAAGCCTCACAGGCCACCTTGGTCAATCAAATGTCGCAAAGCCAATTAGTGCTGCAGAACACTATCGGGGCGCCGGTTACCAACCTTGCCTACCCTTATGGGGCTTACAATGCCAATACCATTGCTGTCGGCCAGCAATATTACCAAAGTCAGCGATCAGTCAATCGCGGCTACAATACTAAAGACAACATGGATGTTACTCAACTAAAAATATACGAAGTTGATAGTGACATATCAAATGCTCAGGTTGAAGCCTGGATACAAGGAGCTATTGAGCAAAAAGCCTGGCTAATACTTGTTTACCACGAGGTAGGAATGAGTATCGGTGGCGATATTTACCATGTTAGTACTGCCAACCTCGATTCGCAGATGAACTACCTTAAAAATTCTGGTGTCCAAGTTGTAACAGTCAACCAGGCCCTGAATGAGCTTGCTCCGCAGCTTTAAATCACGCCTCAAACAACAACCTCCATCATCGTTCTTACTGTTAGTCGTGGCATTCTTCATAACTATGCTAAGCAGTATCATGACTCTAAAGCTAACTAAGAGTACCTTAAAATTTGATGGAGACAGTAATAAGTATGATAGTACTAACCCGATGGCTAGAGGTGTACTTGGAGAAAGGACAGCCAACGAACCCGAGAAAGCCAACCTACAGGCAAATGACAAACGCCCAAACTTTTCATCCAAGGCGAACGATACCTCTGACACTGCTCTCGTACACCAGGGTATCGTTACTACCGTTTTTTGGGTAGGCGAAGATGCGAGCGACGACAACGGCGGGGTTAACAATATATCTAGTTTTTGGGACGAACAGTGGGCAGTTCATTTTGGCGGTACAGACGACCCAATGAGCCGGGATGGTTTTTTGCCAAAAGCTTTTCAACCAAAAGAAAACCCATTTTATGTTGCACTCCCCTATAGCGATATAGATAGGGAGGACAACCGTAAACCGAGTGCTGTTTTGTGCCCCGAATATCTTACAAAAAAAAACTCGCCCCATTCTTGGTGCAAAAATAGCTGGGTCGCTATTCGTTATAATTCCAAGATAGCATTTGCTCAATGGGAAGATACTGGACCATTCGGTGAGGATGATGTAGCATATGTTTTCGGAACTTCATCACCGGCAAACCAACAGGACGAAAAGGCAGGACTAGATGTCTCTCCCGCCGTGAGAGACTATTTAGGGCTCTCGGGTGTAAACCGTTGCGATTGGTCTTTTGTTAGTTCAGATCAAGTACCCGATGGGCCTTGGAAGCAGACAATCACATCTACCCCAGGGACGGCTGTAAATTAACCTCTGAGGTGGTATAATCACCTCTGTTGCGCACAAGTCTAGTGGTACGCTTGTACTTGGCGTTTACGGGAGAAAAGACCAAGTAGTTGCCCAGTGCTGAGCAGGTGCAAACAAAATCTTACTCCTAGGCGGGATTCGTATAACGGCTAATATATAAGTTTTCCAAACTTAGGACGGGGGTTCGATTCCCCCATCCCGCACCACGCTTTGGCTTTAGCAAAAGCAGTTAACAGTTAGCAGTTCGCGGTTAACAGTGGCTTTTCATTGACCATTGGTCATTGTGAATTCATTGAAAATTGTAAATTGATAATTGCTTTTGCCTATCAGCAAAAGCTGTGCCCCGGTAGCTCAGCGGATTAGAGCAGTGGGCTTCTATCCCACGTGTCGCAGGTTCGAGTCCTGCCCGGGGTACCATGGTTCGACAAGCTCACCATTTTTTTGATGAGGTTGGCGGGCCATTTTATATTCGGTAGGATGCGAACCATTAAGTGAGCGATAGCGAACGAAGGTTCGGACGCCAAGAAGCTGCGCGCATAAGCTATCTCTTAGCTTAGATTAGCGTCAAGCCTTTATGGCTTTATCTAAATAGCGAGCAAGTATAATTCGCTAACTTGCGAGCATTGCACAGCGACTGCGTGTTGCGTTAGCAACCGTCCTGCCCCGGGTACCATACTCGCTAAAGCGGGCAATTAACAATTTGCGTTTTCTTATTAGTAAATTTCTGGGGTTAGCACCCTAGGTTTATTGATTTTTTTACGAGTTATTTATGTGATTTTCCGTTTTTTACGACGTTTAAAAAGTATAAATAGCAAGCTGCAAATAACTAATATCAGTAACAATATGATAACAATCGTATAGGTATTAAAGATTGATGCTTGCTTTGAGTTAAGCTGAACCGCCAAAGCCAATGAAATATTAGTATTCGCACCAGAAAGCGAAATAGTCTGCTCCTTACTACTATAACCGCGATAAGATACTAATACGCTGTGTTTGCCGGCCGGAACATTGTAAAAATGAGCAATGCCGTCACTGCCGGTTATAGCAATAATTGGTTTTGAGTGAAGTGTTACCTCCGCTCCAACCAGCGGTTGGCCGTTTTGGGTAATTTTGACTGATAGATTATACTTTTGCGCGTTAACATTAGCAGGTGTGGGCGGGGTTGGTGTATTGTTGGATGTCGGCGAGGTGGTTGTAGTGGTAGTTTGACTAGGTTCTATATCGGAGTTTGTAGAGGTGGATACTGCCGAACTTGGGCTTGAAGACGGCGAAGGCAGTATAGTTGGTGGCTGGGTTGACGGCGGTGGGTTGACATGTTTGGTAAATGCCAGCGTAAAATCGGTAAATGCTGGTAGCACCAAATCATCTGTCGTATTTAGACTTACCTGGTACTGTGCGTAGCGGTCGCCATTTGACACGCAGGTATTTGATGAAGCAGACGATCCGCTAGGGACTACTCTGCATACCGAAAAGCTGCTGGCGTCGGACATGTTTGCCTGATTGCCGGTCCGGAGTTTAACGCCTGCACTAGTACTTGCTGGGGTATTGGCCGAATAGCTTAATGTTGACCAATCGGCACCGTCATTAAATCCGGAGTCAAAAATTGACGAGCTTAGCGTGCCGCTGGCTCCAGGGGTAGTCGCATCGGTTAAACTCGCATCGTCCATATACGCTGTAACTCCAGACTTTACCTGTATGCCATAACCTCGCGGGATGGCTACGCCGGTCACCGTCGCGCTAAGTTTGTACCAACCGTTGCCGGCAGCTGTATAAGTAGTCGAAACCGTAGAACCGTTATAGTAAAGCTGTGCGTCGCTGGCCGTTACGGCTGTGCCGTCGGTTTTTATATATGCACTAAGATCATAGTCGTCTGTATTGCCGACATTGACTGTTTGGACAAAGTTAGTAGCGTTAGAACCAACCACAATTTTTGCGGCACCGCTACCTTGGTGAGTCGTAACCGAGTCGCGGCTAATTGTTCCGTAACCAGAGCTGATGCCGTATTTAGCTTGTAAGTACGCTTCCACCTCTTGCCTTTGGGCGTCGGTGATTACCGAGTTGTAAATTATTATTTCTGAAATGTCACCGTTAAAGAAATAATTATTGCCAACATTAGAGTAGCCGATTTGCAGATCATTTGGGTATGTTTGGCCGGTCACAGCCGCAGCAGCCGATCCGGCAAGGTTGCCGTTAACATAGGCTTTTAAATTATTGCCGTTCCAGTACGAGCTAAGTAACTGATAGTTACCGGGGTTGGTTGTACCAAAGGGATAAAAGATTTCTCCGCTGGGGCTGCCTAGCCCTCCGTATTGGTTGCCGTCTGTCCACTCAATAATGCGGTAGTTATAGTTATTACCATAATCCAGGACGCCTTTATAAACCAACACTTGATTAGCGCCGGAAGTATTTGCTTTAGAGACAATAAAAACCGCGAAGCCGTTAACCGCATCAAGCCCTGAGTTTGTTGGCACAATAAGGCCTTGGCTAGTACCATTAAATCTAACCGAAGGCTGGCCATTGATAGCGTTAGCAGCATAAGTTGGATAACGGCCGGAGTCCGCCTGAACAGCGTTATTGTCGTTTCCCGACGAATCAGTCCAGCTAGACACTGGGTCACCGTTGCTCTTACTGGTCAGGCTATCGGCTTTGAGCCATAGCTGCATTCCAGCTATAGACGCCGGGTCAGTACCGCCGTTCCAATTATCCAGGTTTGCCTCAAAGCCGGTGTTTGTAAATTTTTGCGGGTTAACTAGTGTTACCTGATTAGCTACCGAAGTATCTACACCGCTTTGCAAGTCAAATTTAGAGTTGTCGGACCAGTTTTGCTGGCCACTACCGCCGCTCCAATCAGACTGAGTCCAGGGCGAGGAGGTTGCAAGTACACCTGTATTAACCAAACTTAATAAAACTGCTAATACTACCAAGGTACAGGTTGTACCGACCAGCAGTTTTCGGATTTTTGTGTTTATTTTTTGCACGAGCAGTACTTAAACTAAGCTTATCATCTCATATAAATGTGAGTGTTTCAATACGCCAGAGCGTCGTTATTATTAATAGAACAAGCACCACCATCAATTAAGCTGATAGTACAACACCTATCAGGACATCAATAAAAGTTTTTATATAACGGTAATTAGCTTACAATTTCTTTTGTGAGTCGGCATCAAAAATTTAAACCTCACCACAATTATTCGTCAGACAGCCAAAACAAGCTACGGGCAGCGGTTCTAGGCGCCAACGACGGCATCGTGTCTATAGCCGGACTAGTTGTTGGCGTAGCTGGTGCAACAACTAGCCGCAATGCGATTCTAACAGCTGGCATAACCGGTACTGCGGCTGGAGCGTTTTCTATGGCCGTTGGCGAATATGTATCTGTTAGCAGCCAAAGGGACTCCGAAAAAGCCTTGCTAAAACTAGAAAAATCCGAAATAGCAAGCTCGCCTGCAAAAGAACAAGAAGAATTGACCCAAATTTATATTGCCAAAGGCTTGTCCGACAAAACCGCCGAAAAAGTAGCCGCTGAGCTTAGCAGCAAAAATGCACTGAGAGCTCACTTGGACGCCGAACTGTCTATCAACCCAGACAAACTGGTAAACCCTTGGCAAGCTGCATCTTCTTCGGCGCTGGCTTTTTGCGCCGGTGCGCTATTGCCACTACTGGCTATTTTGCTGCCTCCGAAGAGCAACCGTGTAGCAGTTGCTTTTGTAGCTGTCTTAGTAGCCCTGATCATAAGTGGTTATTTGAGCGCAAAATCCAGCCAGGCTCCTGTTGGCGTAGCCATCGCCAGAGTTGTCGCCGGAGGTGCTTTGGCCATGATAGTTACCTACACAATTGGAAGCTTTGTAGGCAGCAACCTAAGCTAAATGTTTTTTAGCAGAGTAATAGTTGGTTTAGACTACCCAGAGGTGTTATAATCACCCCTGTTCTGGCGAATGTAGCTCAGCTGGTTAGAGCGTCGGGTTGTGGTCCCGAAGGCCGTGGGTTCGAGCCCCATCATTCGCCCCATGTTTATATGAATAAAGACAACAATAAGTTTGTGTTGCAGACCGTTCAACCGGCCTTGGCTGGACTTATGGACGGCTCCGTGTCGACCCTGGCACCTATTTTTGCTGCAGCATTCGCAACCGAGAAGCCGCATGTGGCTTTTTTGGTGGGTTTGTCCGCCGCAGTGGGAGCAGGCATTAGTATGGCTTTTGCCGAAGGGCTTAGCGACGACGGTAAACTTACTGGCCGGGGCCATCCTTTCCGAAGAGGTTTAATAATCGGCTCAATGACTTTTTTGGGTGGAATTTTTCACACATTGCCGTTTTTGATTTCCAATTTTCACACAGCAGTTATAGTCGCTTCTTTTGTGGTCGGGCTAGAACTATTGGCTATTGCGTACATTCGCTATCATTACTTTGAAATGAAGTTTTGGAAGTCTATTGCAATGGTTATGGTTGGCGGCGCTATAGTATTTGCAGCCGGAATTCTGATTGGCTCAGCCTAACTTAGCTGGGCTAAACTCAAACCAGCCATCACTGCCAATGGTATAGCCAAGTTATCAAACCCGTAGGGAATTACATTTTCAACAACTGTTAGTACTGGTGGCAAAAACACTAATAACCCTAAGTAACTACTAAAACCGATGGAGCCATAGGCAAAAAGCACACCTCCACCCAGTAAAAATAGCGAAAGCATCCAGAAAGTTATCGAGCCACACAAAGTTTTTACTTGATGGAAAACCTTATACTCGTTTGTCCTGCCGTACCGCTTTCCGACAACTGCCGCAAATCCATCGGCTATGGCCATGTGCAAAATGGCCAATGCAAAAAATACCTTCTGGTCAGTCAACAACGAACAAACAACAACCGCCATGGGAAAACAGATGTCACCGTAGCTAATTCGTTTACGCCCGTTAAGAAAATGGATTTTACCCTTTGTCAGGCGAATTCCAATAATGACAGCGAGCATGGCGAGGCCAATTATTGCAATGGCTTGCCAGCTAATTAGCCATGGCCAAAAGGCTATAAAAATTCCGCCGCTAATATGCAAGAACTTTCTTTCGCCTTCATTTTTGGTTATTTTTTTTCTAGACAGGACTTCGGCTACCAGTAGTAGCGCGGCAATTCCGCCTAGGCAAAACAAGATTGCCAGCATGCTACCCAGTGTACTGGCTTTAGAAAATTCGTGCTATCTTTTAAGGGGTTCGGGGATTGGCGCAGTCTGGCAAGCGCGCACCGTTCGGGACGGTGAGGTCGCTGGTTCAAATCCAGTATCCCCGACCATTTAATGTATGGCCGATGTTATAATCCTGATAAATAATTCATTGAAGGAAAAACCGGATTAATTTTTTTAACAAACAAATAAGTAGAGCAAACACGGCGCAAAAAAAACACCGCCTAAGTGGTTTTACCGTTGCAATAATTAAAAAGTATAGCGAAGACCGAGGTGGACATTTGGCGGCATTATTAACTTATTATGGATTTTTATCTCTATTTCCACTGCTTTTGGTAAGCTCGGCTATTCTTCAAATTGTGCTTTTTAACAATAGTGAACTTAGAGAAAAAATTATAGAACACGCCGTGCAGTATTTTCCTGTTCTGGGGCAACAACTGCAGTCCCAGTTAGAAAATTTAAGCGGGACGAAAATTGTACTGGCAGTAAGTATTTTGGTGAGTCTTTGGGGGGCAAAAGGCATAGCCGATATTTTTCAGTTTTCACTCAATCAAATCTGGGGAGTGCCTCACCCGGACCGGCCCGGTTTTGTAAAACGCTCCTTAAAAAGTTTGGGCATAATTTTACTTGCGGGTAGCGGATTTGTAGCGGCAGCACTGCTTTCTGGCTTGGCTACAAAATATAACCAAGACTTATTCTTTCGCTCTTTATCAATCCTTGTAAGTGTATGTGTACTATTTTGTGTTTTTTGGGCACTCTTTAAGTGGGGTTTGGCCGGTCCAAAGCCCTACAAAGAAAAAGCAGTGATGCTCAGTGCATTGTTTGCAGCAATTGGCATACAGCTGCTACAAATGATTGGGGCGCTATTAGTTACCAGGCAGCTCCAGCACTTAAATTCTTTTTATGGCTCGTTTGGAGTGACTTTGGCGCTGCTTTTTTGGATATATCTACAGGCCCAAGTTGTAATTTATGCGGCAGAAGCCGGGTCGGTTTTCGACAAAGCCAAATGGCCCAGAAACCTTTTCTGAACTAATTGCCGATTTTTGGTATAATCCTATCTGTTGCCGGGGATTGGCGCAGTTGGCTAGCGCGCTCAGGTTTCTGGACCGCGAGGTCGGAGGTGAGAAGCGCCGGTGGCGCTTTGCAAGGAAACCTTCCGCTGACAACTTGTTGGCAAGCGTGAAGTTTTGGGCCCGCAGAATGTGGGCAAGTCCTGACTCGAACCTTGACAAGACTAGGATAATTTTCGGGGATTGGCGCAGTTGGCTAGCGCGCGCGGTTTGGGACCGCGAGGTCGGAGGTTCGAGTCCTCTATCCCCGACCAAAAAATATACTTGACTAGTCAAGTATATTTTATATTATGCCTTTCGTTTAGTTTTAAGCCAGTCCGGAACCGCGTCAAACTTAATCTCTGGCCAATAGTCTACTTCTCGTTCGGTAACATCATATTCAGCTTGGTAAGCGTTTTCTACGCTGCCGTGCAAAGCTTCTGACCAGTTAAGGCCTAGTCTTTTTGAGAGGTTTTTTATAGATGCTTCGTTTGGACCTTCCAGCTCAATAAATGGCTTAATCCACGGCCATTCGTCGAGTTCGATTTGGACATTTTCATATTGCCAGCTTTCTCTTTTGGTTTCTTGGTATGATTTTTGCTCAAATCCAATGGCTTCAAGCAAACTACATGCTTTTGCGAAATCATCCACTACAATTGACACTTCTATAGTGCCATCAACTTTGCGGTTCTTAAGCTGTTTATAGGCCAGAGTTACCTTGTCTCCTTCGTCCCTCACTCTAATCCAGCCTGCAATTTTGTTGAAGTGGTCATTTGGAAAATCAAAGGTTTTGCGTCGCATCAAGCGATTTTCTGCGTTGCATTTAGCACCTATGGATTGGAGTTTTTTTCTAAGCGCGGAGTGGTCCTGGTCTAGGTACTTTGCTTCAAACTCAGTCTGCATAATTTATTTTGCAAACTCTACCGCCCGTGTTTCACGAATCACATTAACCTTGATAGTGCCGGGGTACTGCATAGTTGATTCGATTTTGTTAGCAATATCGCGTGCCAGCTTAATAGCCTGTAAGTCATCAATGGACTTCGGCTGAACGAAAACCCTAACTTCCCTTCCGGCGCTAATGGCATAGGCTTTTTCGATCCCGTCAAACCCTAGCGCAGTGTTTTCTAATTCTTTCATGCGTTCGGCAAAGTTTTCAGAGCTGATATTGCGAGCTCCCGGACGGGCAGCACTTACTGCGTCAACAACCCGAATAATTAGCCCTTCAATAGATGTGGGCTCCATGTCGTCGTGGTGCGTTTCGGCTGCGCTGGCTACTTCTTCCGGCGCGCCGTATTTGCGGAGCATTTCGCCACTGATATGGTGATGTTTCCCTTCCACCTTGTGAGATAGTGCTTTCCCCATGTCATGGGTTAGTGCGGCATACTTGGTGACTTTTACATCTGCTCCAAGTTCGTCGGCAAGTACTCCGGCCATGTTAGCCATTTCTACACTATGCTTTAGCACATTTTGACCATAGCTAGTCCGATATTTTAGTTCTCCGAGCAGCTGCAAAATTTCTTTTGGTACGCCAATTACTCCAACTTCTCGTGCTGCGTCTTCGCCCGCCCGCATTACTTCTTTTTGGACTTGCTTTTGGGCTTTTTCTACTACTTCTTCTATTCGCCCGGGGTGAACCCGTCCGTCTTTAAGTAACATCTCCATTGCTTGCCTAGCCACCTCGCGGCGCACGGGATCAAAACTAGAAAGCACAATCATTCCAGGTGTTTCATCAACCAAAATGTCTACTCCTGTTGCGCGCTGCAAAGCCTGTATGTTACGGCCTTCTTTACCAATTATCCGCCCTTTCATTTCCTCGTCTTCCAGCCTAACGGATGTTACTGTCCGCTCAGCCGTAACTTCGCTGGCCATTCGTTCCATGGTACTGACTAAAATAGTGGCTGCTTGTTCTTCGGCTTCGTCTTTGGCTTCGTTCTGTAGCTTGGCTACTAGGCCAAGAAGGTCAGCTCGAATATCGCGTTCGGTCATTTGCATAAGTTTTTCCGAAGCTTGGGTCTTTGTCAGCTTGGCTATTTTTTCTAGTTTTTCTTGCTGCTTGGTGCGTATGTCGCGGATTTCATTTTTCAAACCTTCTACTTCATCTTCGGCCTTACGCAGATTCTCGGAGCGCTTATCTAATTCATCTAATTTTTTATCAAGAGTATCTTCGCGGCTAATTAAGCGCTGTTCGATTTCTTTCATTTCCACGCGCCGCTTTTGTTCGTCCTTGCGAGCTTCCTCTACACGCTTATCGGCCTCTTCGTTAGCCTTTCGGATAGTTGCATCGGCTTCTTTTTTGGCTTTTTGAAGTTCTTTTTTTGCTGCTTCAGCTGCGCCTTCGTTACGCCTTTTGTTATAGGCTGTCGCGCCGCCAGCGCCCACAGCAATACCAGCTATTGCCAACACAATAGTGACTACTTCCATATATACCCCTTTCCTCAGGGCAACCCAGCAAATGGTTCGTTTGTAGCTGGGCATTCACTTTCACATCTTTAGCCCGCCATACGCTTCCCCATAAGCAGGGAATGCTATCAAAAATTATTTTTCGTTCAGTAGGACTCTCCCAAAATCCAAATAGAAAATCCTTACTTATTACTATAGTTCTTAGCTGGAGTATTGGTCAATTTATTTACGAGATATGGTTGTTTTTGCCGGGGAACCATAGTTTGGCAGCGCTATTTTTTGCCCCTTGCCAGTCAAAAGTTTTTTGATTCCTTTTGTGGTCCAGTCCTTACCGCTAACGCCGACTACGGGAATTTCGAGGCTGTAGGCAAGAGCATTCACAACCGAAGCGCCTATTCGTAACCCGGTAAAGCTTCCAGGTCCCTCATAAAATACAAGCCCCTCGAGCTCTTCCAATGATAGGTTCGCATAGACCAGTTCTTTTTTAATTTTATTGTGCAGAGTTTTGGTGAGTTTTACATGTGCCATCCAAGTTATTTGATGTTGTAGGCTGTGGTCTTCGTATATCCCTAGCTCGGCTTCGGGACTGTCAGTACGCAAGGTTAGGATCTTCATGGTCGTGAAGCTGTTATTTCTATGCGAAGATTTTCGATTATCGTAGTATGTGGTTCTTTGAAATGAAAAATAATAGTTCGGTGGTCAGGGTTCTGGGCATCAGGTATCAATTCTATTTGTAGCGCATCGCTAGGCAAGCTTCTTTTGACCAGCCCGCTCCATTCTATTACCACTACTGAATTGGGCTGCTCGAGAAACTCCTGGAGCTCCTGGTTCATAACGCCGGCTTCGCTCAGTCGGTAAAAGTCAAAATGATGCAAACTAAGCCTGGTGCCTTTGTAGGTTCTGGCCAGAGTGAATGTTGGACTTGTTACACGGTCTTGGCTACCAATGCCTTTGGCCAGTCCTCTGACAAGTGTTGTCTTGCCGCCGCCTAAGTCTGATACAAGTTCAATTACTTCCCCACCCTTAAACAGACGGCCCAATTTGAGGCCTAATTTTTCGGTCTCGGCGGAGCTTGTAGAGTTGATTTGCAATATCATGGCGGTACTCATAACAGGCATATAGTAAGGCCAGCAGGCCAACACCTGCAAGCACAAGTGGGTGTAAATAGTTTTGGCTATCTTCGCTAGACGAAAAAGTCGGCGAGTTGGTAGTAGATTTTTTAGATGGGGTTTTAGCGGATTTTGAAGCTGATTTAACAGATTTAGTAGACTTAGTTTTAGCAGATGATGCCTTAACAATGGGCGGAGCAACGACATTCGATGAATTGGGCGTGGGGACCGTAGTCCACTGCCAAGTCCCATTTGCAAATATCCAAGCTGTGCCATCTTTGGCATCGCTATAAATATCGCTCTGTTCAACCAAATCACCCTCGCGATTAAGTAGTGCAACCTGTCCTTCGGAATTAGAAAGGTTGATGCCAGTCTGAGGTGCAAAAAATGCTCTAAACTCGTGTGGTTGCAGGCTAAACTGACCATCAGGAAATGTATATGTGTGGTAGGTACTGTTACCGGTGCGTAGAACAAACCCTGACAAGTCGAATTGTGAGCTGTTCGGATTGTAAAGTTCAATAAATTCATCCGTAGAATCGGTTTGAGGAGAACTAGGATTGGGCAGAGCTTCGGAGATTTGCGGATAATCTAATCCCAGGTTTGAAGATTTGGCACCAGACGCTGGGCCAGGGTCCCCGAGTGCGATCGACGGAGGCGAGCTGTTGATTCGAGTCAAAGCCATAAGCGTACTAGTAGGACTCGATGCCACACCAACAGCGTAACACCCCACCGGCGAAGCTGTGCTAAGCCAGCCATTGGAGGCTTTGTACCAGATCTGAGCTGTAGAAGATGGCGAAACCCCTTTAATGTCTACAGCGTCACCGGTTTTGGAGCTCCAGGAGACTTGGTCTTGAGTTTTGTACGAAACGACGCCTGAGCTTTGATTTATGCCGACCACCTGGACTAACCCAGTGCTATCTTTGAAACTAAAAGAAAGCTTAGAAACCCAAACTTGTCCGCAATTAGCCGCTGCCCCTACTGTCAGAAGAATCTCCTGTCCTGGTTGTAAAATCACAGAAGGAAGCTGCTGAGACGAATTTGAAATTCCTAAATTCGATAGATCAAAGTCGTTAAAATATTCCAGCCAGTAGCCAGCCAGGTTCATATTGTAAGGCGTGGCGTTACGCAAAACCAAAAATTCATCGCCTGTTATTTTAATCTGATTTATAGTTAATTCCTTGGCCAGCGTGGTATCAGCTTTTGCCGGGCTTGACACAATCTGAGACGAACCCAAGTAGAAAAGCATAAGAAATATTGCTATGCAATATTTTTTCATTTGCACCAATTATTCTCTCTTTGGACTTTCTGGACAAGTGTTTATGTTTATAAAGGTGTTGTAGATTTTTAGGCTATACTGGAATTGAGATGTTGATGTTGAGTAGTACGCTACACAATCGACCGGTACTAAGTCTACGCTCAGGTAGGCAAATAGCTGTCGCTCAAAAACCGGTGATAGATCCTAACAATCTAAAAATATTGGGGTGGTGGTGTGTCGGCGCTCATTCACCTGGTGAACTGGTGCTCTTAGTAGAGGATGTTCGCGAGTCAATGCCGCAAGGACTAGCCGTAAACGATGAGTCAGCTATTTTGCCACCAGGCGACCTTGTGCGGCACCAGGAAGTACTAAAGATTCGTTTTCAACTGCTTGATAAGATAGTCAAAAGCAAGAGGCATAGGCTCGGGCGAGTCAGCGATTTTACTTACGACGAATCAATGTTTGTACAAAAAATATATGTTGCCAAGCCACTTACTAAAGTTTTTTCCGGCGAAGATACTCTAATTATTGATCGGGTCCAAATACTTGAGGTAACTGATAGCTACATACTGGTCGATGAAGCTGACACTCGGCTAGGGGCAAAGGCGACGGCGGCTATTGGAGCGACAATTCAGAGCTAATTCTCTTTTGTTATCATTTTCTTTACAGAACTATATGAAAAACCCTGAGCGACTAAATATCTTGTTAGTTTTTGCGGGTCATTTTTATAGCGAGACATGTTTTTCTTTTTCTCATATAAAGATTCCAGGCGGTTTTGCTCGCTTTGGGGTGCTTCTTCTAGAACCTTGGAAATGATTTGAGGATCGACTCCCTTGGCTAATAGCTCTGCCCGGATAGCTCTGTCACTTTTAGATTTTCGAGAGCGCAGATCTACTAGCCATTTAGCATAAACTTCGTCGTTTAAGTATTTTTTTTTCGTAAATTCAGTAGTTAATGACTCTGAAAGAGCTGGGTCGGCTTTTTTTCTATATAAATAATCTTTGAACTCGCGTTTTGAGTGCGGACGATTAAGCAGCCACTCTAGTGCTAGTGCTCTGAGCTTTCCGTCAGCTGAAAGTTTTTGAAATTTTTTTAAATGCGCTTCTGTTAGTTCGTCGTCAATTTTGATTTTTACTTGAGCCAGCTGGTCCAAGCTTAGCGAAAACTCATATTTGCCATCAATAAATATACTCACCCTTTCAGGATTTTTAATTTGTTGTTTTATAGAAGTAATTCTCATTGCAAATAAAATGCAAACACAACAGCTACACTGGCAACTAGCCATAGACCATCGTAAACCGGTGTATCAATATGAGATCGTGCATTTAGCCGGAAGTGCCACGCAGTAAATCTATCTAGTCCCTTGGGCCACTCTTTGACTGATTTTCGATAAAACCACCAGGCTAAATCAGGAATCGCAGCCACAATCATGCATGCCCATATCAGCCATTTTTGTTGCGGAAAAAGTAAGCCTAGAATTCCCATCAAAAAAACCGATAAAACAAAGTCCAAGGCTAAGTATTTATTAAATGACTTTTCTAGCACCTCGGATTGTCTGAAACCATAGTGCGGGATTAGATCTGTCGCATAGTGGCTGGCTAAACTTAGAGGTATAGCTAGGTACGGATTTATTACAGCTAGCGCAATCACCGCACCTGTCATGCCATGGTTAAATCCAGTCATGAGCTTATTTTACGCTAGACTTACTCAGTTTTTTCGGCAGCGACTCGAGTTTTTTTGGCTATCTCTTCAAAAGCTTTTGGATTATCTTTCAGGTACTGCTTGGCGGCCTCGCGGCCCTGAGCTATTTTTTGACCATTGTATTCGTACCAAGCGCCACTTTTAATAACCACATCGTTAGCAGCGGCTAAATCAATCACATCGCCTTCCCGGCTAATGCCTTGGTTATACATTATGTCAAACTCAGCCTCACGAAAGGGCGGAGCAATTTTGTTCTTAACTACCTTTACTCGGCAATGGTTACCTATAACTTCATCACCAACTTTTATCTGACTGATCCGGCGAATATCCATTCGTACACTGGAATAAAATTTAAGAGCTTGCCCGCCAGTGGTTGTTTCGGGGTTGCCAAACATTACACCAATTTTCATACGCAGTTGGTTGACAAAAATTACAGTGCACTTAGTACGGTTAATCACTCCTGTCAACTTGCGTAAAGCTTGGCTCATAAGACGAGCTTGAAGTCCCATATGCGCGTCACCCATGTCACCTTCGATCTCGGCCTGAGGCACCAGAGCAGCTACTGAGTCAACGACAATAATGTCAACGGCATTACTGCGTACTAGTGTTTCAACTACTTCCAGTGCCTGCTCACCGCTATCGGGCTGGGAGATTAGTAGGTTGTCGATGTTGACGCCAAGTCTTTTTGCATAGGCTGGGTCCAGAGCATGCTCAGCATCTACATAAGCAGCTGTACCGCCGGTCTTTTGTACTTCGGCTACAGCATGCAGACAAACCGTTGTTTTCCCAGAGCTTTCTGGACCATAAATTTCAATTATTCGCCCCTTTGGAATGCCCCCACCTAAAGCAATATCTAGGCTAAGGCTTCCTGTGGATATGGTCTCTATATCAATTTTGTGAGCCTCTCCCAGGCGCATAATCGATCCTTTGCCGAACTGTTTCTCAATCTGGTCAACAGCCAGTTGTAACGCTTGAGTTTTACCATTTCCGCTGGTTTGTACAGTCTTTTCTTGTGCTTTAGCCATTTGAACCTCCTATAGCCCTGCTATCTTCAACTCGATCTTATACTCCAAGTATAGCAACCGACTTGCTGACAAAAAGTGCTAAACCTTAAATAACCTTCTGCCTAAAACCAGCCATAGTTTTACCGAAGTCTTATAGGTATACTAAGCATATGCGCATTAACGACAGCTATGTTATTGCCATGCTCGAAAAAAACCACAAAGTTAGCGATGAGCAACTCAAGAGTTTAATTGAGCAGCAAAAAACAGAAAACCAACCTCTTCAGGACTTGGCTATCAATGCCAATTTGATCAGTGAGAAGGAACTAACCCAGCTTTATTCTGGTCTGATTGATGTACCGTTTGTCGACATTACGCCTAAAGACATAAATAAAGAAGCTCTTAAACAGATCCCGGAAAAAATTGCTCGGCAATATAACGCAGTTCTATTCGGGACTGAGGTCGACGGAACAAAGCTGCTGGCTATGGAGGACCCAGACGATGTCCAGGCAGTTAATTTTTTGAAGAAGCGTCTTGGTACTAAACTGCGAGTTCATATAGCAACAAGGACAAATATTTTGTCTGTTTTAGACCAATACCGCGAAAATATTTCTAGTGAACTCACCCAAGTAATTGCAAGCGAAACTACTGAATCTGAAGAACAGCAAGTTTCTGAAGAAGAAGTCGCTGAAGACAGTCCAATTGCTCAAACAGTTAATTTAATTATTGAATATGCTATCAAACAAGGCGCCAGTGATATTCATATTGAGCCGCGCGAAGACTATGTTAGCATTCGGTACCGAGTCGATGGCCAACTAAAAGAAACCAATCGTTTACCCAAGAAAGTACTGGCTTCGCTAGTTAGTCGAATCAAAATTTTGAGTAACCTAAAAATCGACGAGCGGCGCGCCCCTCAGGATGGTCGTTTTAAGGTAGCCATTGGTAGCGGAGAATATGCCTTACGCGTCAGCACCTTACCAATAGTGGACGGTGAAAAAGTGGTAATGCGTATTTTAAGTGAATCAACAAAAGCATCAACACTCGAAGAGCTAGGCTTCTGGGGCAAAAGTCTCGAAGACCTAGAGCATGCCATTACCAGGCCGCATGGGATGATTCTTTTTACTGGGCCGACTGGCTCGGGCAAAAGCACCAGCCTCTTTAGTATTTTGAGCCGCCTAAATCAACCAGCTGTAAATATTAGTACCGTAGAAGACCCTGTGGAATATAAAATTCCTGGCATCAACCAGGTACAAGTCAACCCTGCTGCCAACATGACTTTCGTTAACGGCTTGCGGGCACTCTTACGCCAAGACCCCAATATCATAATGGTTGGAGAAATCCGCGACGCTGAAACGGCACGGTTGGCTGTCCAAGCAGCCCTTACTGGGCACCTTGTTTATTCTACTCTGCACACTAACAACGCATCGACCTGCCTGCCCCGACTTTTGGATATGGGAATAGAGCCGTTTTTGATTGCGAGTACTGTGCGCGCCGTGGTAGGGCAACGATTGGTCCGAAAATTGGTTCCTGAGAGCATAGAAAGCTATGAACCTGACGAGACTACAGTCGGAAGAATCGAAGCGGCTTTTGGTGTCGATGGAACCGAAGGCATGGAAAGAATACACAAACTTGAGCTACAGGCAATTGATGGAAAAGTAGGAGTACCACCACCTGGAGCAGAATCAGTTACGACAGCAGAACCCGCAACAAGCGAAAGCAGTATAAAAAAGCTTTGGAGGATAAGAGGAGAAAGCGGCCTTGTTTCTTTTAGGGGGCGGGTGGGCATTTATGAGGTTTTGTCTCTCGACCCAGAAATAAAAAAACTAATCACTACTAGTAGCACTAGTGAGGCAATACAAAACCAAGCTATCGCAAATGGCATGGTTACTATGCAAACCGATGGTTTTATAAAGGCTCTTAGGGGAGAAACAACCCTCGAAGAAGTAATGCGAGTAACAAGCGAAAGGTGATATGGCTCAGTTTGACTATTCAGCTATTAATGCCACAGGGCACCAACTAAATGGCTCGCTGAGCGCGCCCTCACGCGAAGCTGCCTTAAACATACTCCGCAGTCAAAATATAAAGCCGTTAAGTGTAAAAGAATCAAAACCTAAAAGAGCTAGTTTTAGCTTGGGCAGTGGAGTAAAAAGTAAGGATCTGGTTATTTTTACTCGCGAGCTTTCTACCATGATCGCTGCAGGAGTTCCTCTACCCCGTGGGCTAGCGACCTTGGCCGAACAAACTGAGAATAAAAAATTTAAAACAGTAATAAATTCTATCGAACATGATGTAGAGAGCGGTCAACCTCTAGCTGATGCTTTCGGTAAATACCCTGATATTTTTAGTGATGTTTTTATCAATATGGTTCGAGCAGGTGAGACCGGTGGTATCTTGAACGAAATCCTTCTCAGACTGGCAATGCAAGTTGAAAAAGAGGCTCAGATCCATTCTAAAATCCGTTCGGCAATGGCTTATCCGGTAGTTATTTTAGTAATTACAATTGTAGCTTTTTTTGGAATCATGCTTTTTATCATGCCAAAGATTTCCAAAATTATCACAGATCTTGGAGGGCCAGATGCTCATTTACCGGTTTATTCAAGGATAATGCTTCAGGTAAGTGCTTTTATGCAACACAACATAATATTCATAGCTTTAGCTTTAGCTATAATTACATTTTTGTTCCGCCGATATATAAAAACAGAAAAAGGCAGATACCAGTGGCATCTGCTCTTGCTGAATGTACCGATATTTGGAAAAATTATAGCCAAGGTAGCTATTGCTAGATTTTCCCGAACATTCTCATCCCTAATGGGTTCGGGCGTTACAGTGCTGGAAGCCCTCGAAGTTACGGGCAAAGCCGTGGGCAACAAAGTAATTCAACGAGAGTTAGCAACAATATCAGATGAGGTCAAAAACGGGCAGTCTCTGGGCAAGCAACTTATGGGGGCTGCTTACTTTCCGCCAATAGTTGGGCAGATGGTTGCCGTTGGCGAAGAAACCGGTAAAATTGATGAGATCTTGGTCAAAGTAGCCGATTTTTATGAGCAGGAAGTAGACGCCGTAATAGATGGTCTAGCTAGTATCATTGAACCAGTGATGATTGTTGTGCTTGGAGGTCTTGTCGGTCTAATAGCTGCTTCTGTTATGGGGCCAATAGCCGGTCTTTCCAAAAACATCGGTGGATAAACCTCTTGACACCAATTAGCTTATCTTTATAATCAAGCTCATAGAACGATAGGGTTCTCGAAAAATAATTAAGCAAAACAATAAAAATAAGAAGGGTGGGTCAGCAATGATCTTAACAAGAAAAAGCAATCGCGGTTTCACAATCGTTGAGCTACTGATTGTTATCGTAGTTATCGGTATCTTGGCAGCACTAGTTATCGTAACCTACAACGGTATTCAACAAAAAGCTCGTGACACTGAGCGTAAAACAGATATTAAAGCGGTCCAGGGTCAGCTAGAAGCCTATTGGGCAAACAATGCTAAATATCCTACACTGGCTCAAGTGAACGACACCACTTTTAGAACATCCAATATGAAAGGGCTTGACCCATCGGCACTCGCCGATCCAAAAAACTCTAGCTCGCAAGAACTTTGTGCAACTACGGCAGCAAACTGTTACGGCTATGCTGTTACACCAGCTGGCTGTGATAATGCTGGAGGAGGTGATTGTGACAACTACACACTTACCGCTACTCTAGAGTCAGGTGGCACTTTCGTCGTCCAATCTAACAACTAAACAAAAGTACTTGGTCTTGTCATTCAAAAAATCCCGGGGATAAACGCCCGGGATTTTCGTCTATAATAAGCATAAGCATGAAAAAACAAGATTCAAATGGATTTTCACTAGTCGAGCTACTTATCGCAATAGTAGTAGGTGCTGCTTTTATTAGCGCAATGAGCCTAGTTGTGAACAACTATACCAACCTTAGTACTCGTCATCGCAACCTAGTGCTGGCCAACTCCTACGCCGAAGCCAAAATAGAGGAGCTCCGAAATAATACATACAATAGTTTAGCAACTGGCTCAACTAATTTGACTGGAGAACTCCCCGCCTCTCTTCCGAGCCCAAAAAGCGCAACCATGGTCGTTACTCAATCACAAAC
Organism: uncultured Candidatus Saccharibacteria bacterium; assembly: GCA_964448925.1. Classification (GTDB taxonomy): domain Bacteria; phylum Patescibacteriota; class Saccharimonadia; order Saccharimonadales; family UBA10212; genus JAYTJL01. Next base: position 21,733 of record CAYUXQ010000002.1, read on the forward strand.
TGGGTTGAAGCAAATTGAGATAACAATAACCTATAATGATCTAGGCAATACTAAAACATATAGTTATAAAACTTACGAAGGAGAGTTAGGTGTCGGTCAATAGACAATCAGGGTTCACAATACCTGAGTTGATTATAGGTGTTGCTATTACCTCTATTATCTTTATAGCCTTCTTATCTGTAACGACCAATTATCTGGTACTGATTACCCGCAATAATGCTTCGATTGACATGACAAACGACTCGCAAAACCTACTTAGGTTTACCGTAGAGAGCTTGAGGGTCAGTAACGGCGTAAGACAAGCAGGTACAATCAGTGACCCAAATGCACCGGTTGGTGGCTGGAGCACAAATAACTCAAACTTTGTAATAGTTATTTCGACACCAGCTCTCAATAGCAGCCATAACTTTATCATAGACTCTGACACTGGGTCGCCGTACATGAACGAGATTGTTTATTATAAAAACGGTACATCATTAATGAAACGAAACTTAGCCAACCCGAACGCAACCGGGAATACCCTAAGAACCAGCTGCCCCCCAGCTAACGCTACTCCTAGTTGCCCGGCAGATGCCAAACTGGCTGACTATTTTGAATCAATGTCGTTTACTCTTTATGACAGTAATGGTGCTCTTACTGCAGATACGGCACTTACTCGATCGATAAAAATCAACTTAGATATGCAAAGAAAGGTCTTTGGCAAAACAATTTCATTTGACAACTCAATTCGTGTGGCGCTGAGGAACAATTTTTAATGATGAAACAACTGCCTGGGCTACTGCCCAAAAAACAAGAAGGTCAAATTTTGCTCAGCTTGCTAATCGTTGTTCCGGCAATGATTTTAATTGTAACTTCTTACATGTCACTCAGTAGTAGTGGCTATCGAATAGGTAGACAAGACCAGTTCCGAACTCAAGCACAAATGGCTGCAGACGCCGGAGCTGACTACGGAATAGAACAAATCAATCAAGACGAAAGCTGGACAGGGACAACCGGCGAAGCAACGCTGCAGCTTGATAGTTCAAAAAAAACGACATATCAAGCTACAGTTATCGATAACGGTTCAGAAAACAAGACATTGACTGTTATAGGAAGAACTTATTTTCCTGCTAGCGCAACTTCGGCATCATCAACTGTTAAAATACAAATCAACCTGGTGGCAGTTACCTCTGGAACAGGGCCAACTTCGGTTGCTTCTGGTGTAGGCGGTCTTATCCTAAATAATAACGCCAAAATCTCTGGTGGAGATGTAGTAGTCAACGGAAAAATCACATTAGGCAACAATGCTCAGATTGGTCTGAGCACAAATCCTGTGAATGTTCGTTCTGCTCATATGAGCTGTCCTATTCCGCCCGACCCTACCTATCCAAGAGTTTGTGGTAGCGGAAATGGCCAACCGATCTCCCTGGGTAATAACGCTAAGATTTATGGCAATGTCCAGGCCACAAATCAATCTACTGGGACAAATATGTTCAACCCAGGGCTACAAACCTGTAGCGGTAGTAACTGCGACCCAATAATTCTACCTAAATATGATAGGGCGGCTCAAGTAGCGGCTGTGACTACTACTAAAGCTTCAAATGATAGTAGTATAGCTTGTGGCAACAATGGTAATAAAAGCTGGCCAGCTAACATAAAAGTAACTGGAAACATCACTCTTGGGAATAACTGTACCGTTACTATTAATGGCGACACCTGGATAACCGGCAATGTTACTATGGGGAATAACTCTAAGTTTGTAATTTCGAACTCACTAGGCAGCACACGACCGACAATAATGGTCGATGGTGGCAACTCATCCGGTACAGGAGGATTCCGGTTTGGGAATAACTCTTCTATTGTGGCAAACTCTAGTAATACTGGAGCTCAAGTGGTGACCTTCTGGAGTAACAGCGCTTGCTCGCCAGACTGTAGCAATGTAACTGGACCAGATCTATACAATAGCCAGGGCATCAGAACAATTAATATGGGTAACAATAGTAGCGCCAACCACACGGTTTTGTGGGCCCACTGGACTATGGTTACGATTTCAAATAATGGAGCTATCGGGGCGGTCACCGGCCAAACGATAGAACTAGGTAACAATGCCATTATTAATTTTACGGCATCAGTCCCAGGAAGTGACAACTTGGTGACGACATGGACAAAACAAGGCTATGTCAAACAATTTAATTAATTGTCGTGGAGACGGCCTAATTCTAGCTAGACATAGGAGCAAACCTAATGTCAACGCATAAACTCCAACTCCTTAAAATCGCCTTTTTTGGCACCTAAGGCAAATTCACATCTTCTCTGTTAATGTGCTAAAATTAGCATTAGAGTAACTAGTGGGCAAACTCAACAGAAAAACATGAATAAAATTAGTCTCGATAATAACGAACCCCTGTTCGGGCTAGATATAGGTCATTCGACCATGAAAGTCATGCAGATTGACATAGCAAATGCTGCCAAGCCTAGGGTAGTTGGTTATGGCATTAGTGGAGTTTATCGCGACGACATTCTAGGCCCTGGGGGAGACATTGTTAGAAAAGAAGATTTAGCGACCGCAATGGTTGATCTCTTCAAGAACCGTCTAGTGGGTGCTATAGATACGAAAAAGGTAGGTTGCACCATCCCGACTTCTCACTCGTTTAGCCGGCTGATTTCTCTGCCCAAACTCGAAGCCAAACAGATAGCCGAGGCCGTACATTTAGAAATTGAGCAATACATCCCGGTACCTGCTGAAACTCTATATATAGACTACGAGGTACTACGCAGTTCTGACAGCGGTATTGAGGTACTACTCGTAGCTACACCAAAGAAAATTATTGACAGTTATATGGAGTTTCTGGAGTCAATGGGCCTTGCACCAGCAGCACTTGAACCAACTATGAACGCATCGGCTAGAATTTTCAAACTTGGCGGCATCCCCCAAAAGGACCCAGCTGTACTGATTGACTTTGGCTCTACAGCAATCGACATAGCGATATATGACCAAGCACTTTTTGTTAACAGTACCATTAACGGTGGAGGCGAAGCTCTGACTTCTAGTATTGCAAAAAAGCTGGGTGTTTCTCGCGACGAGGCTTTTGTCGTTAAATGCCTAAATGGAATTGGCGAAAGCAAAAATAAAGAAGCCGTACTATCGATTGTAAAACCTCAGATAGAAGAACTAGTCCGTGAAATCCAAAAAATGATTCGCTATTACACCGAAAGAACATCTAAAGACAACCGGTCCATTAACGGTGTTTTAGCTCTCGGAGGCGGTTCTAACATGCCTGGTTTTATTCAGTTAGTTTCAGAAGAACTAAGTATGCCCGTACAAATTATAGACCCCTGGCAATCGTTAGATTTTGGTGATCTACGCCAACTAAGCGAAGAAGAAAAGACGGTCTATCTAACCGTTAGCGGGATGTCGCTGCTCAACCCAGCGGAGATTTTTGATGATTAACATGCTGCCTGGCGAATATGCTGAAGTCATTCGCCACGGCAAACATAACGAAACTCTCATTAGGTGGCTACTGGCTGAGCTGGCTGCTATAGTCGGCTTGGTAGTCATTTTAGGATTTGGGTGGCTATATCTAAACCACCAGACCCTCATCCTGAATTCCGCCATAAACACAGGTAAGCAACATCTCGAAGAGCAAAATATTTCAAAAGTTAGGCAAGACGCTGATCAGATATCTAATGACATAAAGACCATCAATCAAGTTCTGGGACTCGAAATTCGCTTCTCAGACCTAATGCAGGAAATTGGTAAAGCTATGCCGCCTGGAACAGTTCTTGGTGGACTAACACTGGCAAAAGTAGATGGTTCTATCGATTTGTCGGCTAGCGCCAAAGACTATACCAGTGCCGCGCAAATAGCGCTCAATTTGAGTGATCCGAAGAACAAAATCTTTTCGCGTGCCGACATCGTTAATGTTAACTGTACTGCTCTAGATACAGCCTATAAATGCAATGTAGTGCTCAAAGCTTTGTTCGACAAAACTTCTCAAAACCGTTTTCTAAATATTGCGGCAGGAGAGTCTCCAAAGTGAAGATAACGCCCAAACAATCCGTCTACATTCTCAAAGGACTACTGGTATTGGGGGCCATGGTCTTTTTTGGAATTATGTTTTTAGGGCTATCAGTGCTTACATCCAAGAGCCATTCGCTGGCCGAGCTTCGTCTTGCAACAAAGGTTGTCGACGACCAGCAAGCATCACTAATACAAGCAAAAGCAGAAGTCGAAAAATATTCGTATTTTAAAGATATTGCCAAATCAGTAATCCCATCTGACAAGGACCAAGCACAAGCAGTCGTTGATATTTTTAAAATTGCCGAGCAATCGGGCATCTCATTGCAAACCATATCCTTTCCGGCCAGTAACCTCGGCGTAACTAGTTCGAGCGGTGCTTCCGGTACCAGTTCATCCGTACCTACTTCAAAGAGTATCGTTAGTCAGGCAAAACCAGTGAGCGGTATTTCAGGTCTATACAGTATTGAGGTTGTCATTACCCCAGAATCAGGTAAAACTGTTCCCGAAGAAAAACAACCGACTTACGAAAAAATGTTAGGCTTTCTGGACCGTATTGAACGAAATCGCAGAACGGCCCAAATAACCAATATCAAGGTCCAGCCTATCCCAGGAAGCCCATTTGTTAACTTTTCGCTAACTATAAATATCTTTATAAAACCATGACTACAGATATAAATATCAAAGAACTATTGCCAAAAATTAAAAAGGTAGCCTCGAGCCTTACAGCACATTTGCCTTTTATTTTTGTGTTAGTTGTTTTGTTTAGTTATTTGTTTGTGGTCTGGAAAGTTAGCGGTTTAGCCACTGTGGAGCCGACTGAGAGCCAGGAACGGGCCGCTTTATCGCAATCTGACATACCAAAAATTAACAAGAAGGCTATCGCACAGATTGAGTCACTCGAAAAGAGTAATAACGAAATACATAGTCTTTTCGAACAGGCCCGCAACAATCCGTTCAATGAATAAGTTAGCTAGAACTAACTCTTTCCTCCCCTTCTCCTAACTGCTGCGCGTATGCTTGGCGAGCATCTAGGATTCGATCGGCATAAGTATCGGGGTCAGGGCACCAAGTAAAAAGAAAATTTTCTCTTTCACCGGCAGTCTGAATGGTCAGGATACCGTAATTGAAGATAGTAGACAAGATGCCTCTGTGTTCAGCCGATACATCTTCTACATTGCTCATACTCAATCGGGATACCTTCCTAGTAAACAAACCTTTTTGTAATATCTGTACAAGACTTTTGTCAGTTACGAGAAGCCGGTTTTGACGGTATATATAAGTTGCCACAAACAGAACTAGTGTAATGATTCCAGCCACCAACATTCCGACAGCCAGCGCAAGACCACTCTTGTGGCCAGTTAAGTTTTCAAGAAACTCCGAAAGTGTGAAAGACAAAAGCAAAATCACAGCCAAAAAGAATGCTGCAGCCTCCACATAAAAAAGGAAAATTCCAAGTGGGTGTCGATGCACTACCGTCATAAGGCACTCGTCAGACTCTACATATTCTTTATCTACTGCGGGAACCGGGATACCTTCAACCTTTGGTGGTGGTGGTTTTAGAGATGGCGAAACCATGACAGCGTTATTATAACAAACCAAGATTGTTATTTTTGGGCTGTATCTTTCCAAGATGCTTCCAGGCACGAGCGGTGGCTTTTCGGCCTCTTGGCGTCCGTTCTAGCAAACCTATCTGCATCAAATATGGCTCATAGAAGTCTTCGATCGTCGAGCGTTCTTCTGAAGTCAGGGCTGCCAGAGTCTCAATTCCCACCGGTCCACCTCCATAGTTGTCAATAAGAGCAGATAGCAAATTCCTATCTGCGGGGTCTAGCCCCATATCATCAACTTCTAGCAACTTTAGAGATTTCTCTGTTATGGTCGTATCAATTATGCCATCGCCATTTACATCGGCATAATCACGCGTTCGTTTTAGGAGCCGATTCGCGATTCGAGGCGTCAAACGCGACCGTTCAGCCAACACCTCTGACGCCTTTATATCAATCTTTACATCCAATATCTTTGCGGCTCGAGTGATTATTCTGGCAATTTCCTCGGGCGTATAAAACTCTAACCGATGTATAATCCCAAACCGATCTCTCAATGGAGCAGCAAGCAACCCAGTTCTGGTAGTAGCTCCAATGATAGTAAACTTAGGAAGATCTAACCTAAGTGATCGCGCGCTAGGACCCTTTCCAAGCATGATGTCCAGCTTAAAATCTTCCATTGCTGAATACAGTACTTCCTCAATAGAACGATGTAGCCGGTGAATTTCGTCAATAAACAAAATATCGCCATCCTGTAGGTTGGTCAGAAGACTGGCTAAGTCGCCGGCACGCTCAATAGCTGGACCACTCGTTATGCGGATTTGTGCACCCATTTCATTAGCTATTACTGTTGCCATGGTTGTCTTGCCCAGCCCTGGTGGACCGTGTAACAGCACATGGTCGATCGGCTCGCCGCGTTTCTTTGCCGCTGCAATCGCCAATTTTAGGTTTTTCTTCAATCTTTCTTGGCCTATATAATTTTCAAAGTCTCGAGGCCTTAAAGTTTCCTCGTAGCGCTCCTCCGATTTCTCATCATCGGGCTCAATAGATGTATTAACTATCCTATCAACAGCCATGTCTTAGTAGTCTAGCAGGCTGTTGCTTTGACAGTCCAACTGCAAGCTATTTCTAGTATAAGGAAGCGGCTTTGGGCATGTGGCTGCCTTTTAACATAACTTCGACTTCATCTGCCTCAACGGTTTCTTTTTCAAGCAACGCCTTTTTTAGCTCTTCTAGCTTATGAAGGTTTGCTTTTAGTACCGTATGTGCCCTTTTGGCTGCCTCCGTAATTAGTTGCTCAACTTCATCGTCGATAACTTTGGCGGTTTCATCAGAGTAATTTCTCTCGTGCACCAGTCTATCTAACATCATTCCTTCGTCGACATGGAACACTTGATTCCTCAGTTTTTTGCCCATACCCTGGTTCACAACCATTTCTCTAGCTAGCTCGGCTGCCTTCTGCAGGTCAGAACCAGCACCAGTAGTCACCCTGTCTCCTCCATAAATTATTTCTTCAGCCACTCGACCACCCAACATTCGAGCTAGAACATCTTTATATTCAATAATGCTATGATAACTCTTATCCTCTGGCGGGATAAACCATGTTACACCGCCTGTTGCACCTCTGGGAATAATTGTAACTTTGTGTACCATGTCGCTATCTGGTAACACATGACCAACAATTGCATGACCCGCTTCATGATAGGCTGTAAGTTCTTTTTCCTTTTCGCTCATAACTTTGCTCTTGCGCTCAGGGCCTATAGCGACTTTCTCAAAGGCCGCTACCACATCATCGTTTTCTATCACTTTTCGATTATTCCGAGCGGCAACTATTGCTGCTTCGTTAGCTATGTTTGCAAGGTCTGCCCCTGACGAACCAGCGCTTTTGGCTGCCAGAGCCTCCAGGTCTACATCTTTGGCCACCGGCTTTTCATCGAAATGCTTCTGAAGAATCAGTTTTCTATCTTTTCGGTCTGGCAAATCGATGTTCACCCTTCGATCAAATCGACCCGGGCGCAATAGAGCAGGGTCCAACACATCAGAACGGTTAGTAGCTGCCAATACAATCACATTTTGGCCTTGCTCGAAACCATCCATCTCAACCAGAATTTGATTTAATGTTTGTTCCCGCTCATCGTGCCCCCCGCCCATACCGGAACCACGGCGGCGACCTACGGCATCTATTTCGTCTATAAAAATTATACAAGGTGAGTTCTTTTTAGCTTTATTAAACAAATCTCGCACCCTGCTTGCGCCTACTCCAACAAACATCTCGACAAATTCTGAGCCGCTAATGCTAAAGAACGGTGCATTGGCCTCACCTGCTACCGCTCTTGCGAGCATAGTCTTTCCAGTACCCGGGGGACCCACCAGTAAGACGCCCTTTGGTATTTTCGCGCCAACCCCTTCGAATTTTTTAGGAAACTTTAGAAATTCGACTACCTCTTGTAGGTCCTGCTTAGACTCGTCATTGCCAGCAATATCCGCAAAAACGATTTTATTTTTTTCGTTGCCGTACAGTCGAGCTCGACTCTTCCCGAAACTCATTGCCTGATTACCCTGCCCCTGAGCACTACGGAACATCAGTATAAGGATTACAGCAATAATTATTACTGGCAACACACTCCCAAGTAGGGTTATCCAGATACTATCACTACTGGGTTTGGGCTTATAAATAAGTTCGACCTTTCCTTGCTTGAGTCCTTGCTCATATAGAGTTGCGCTCGGGTCTTTATAAGATCTTTCAGTCGGCTTTGTCTCTCCTTTTGGGGTTACTTGTAGCTCGGATTCGCCAACCTCAATTGTGCGAATATTCCCAGCGTTAGCCTCAGCTATGACCTGTGAAAGAGGAACTGTCTTAAGCTGGCTAGGCTGGTTAAATGCCGCCCAACCAACGAGACCGAAAAGTATCAGAAGAGCTATAAAGCCAGCACTTTTAAATCTATTATTCTTACTGCTACCTCCACGCTTTCCGCCGAGGCCAAATTGTTTTTTGTCCATACTTAAAAATATTATATCAGCTGAACTACTTTTGGATTAATTCCGTAAATTCCCCAGACATTTCGTTAAATAAAAAAAGGTTTTTGGCCAACGACATCAAAGAGCCTGGCTTAGCAGTTCTGACAAAAACATCAGCAGCCTCTACCTTTGGCCGTGTAATATTATTAAGGCCGTTATTTATAAACCATGTAGCCAGAAGTTCTCTGCCCAGTGCAACTGGCAGGCTCGTGTATTCATACCCAGAAATCTTGTTTTGGAATAGACAATAACGCGATATTTTCGCAAGTTCTGAATCGAGCTTGTTATTAATCTTCGTGACTCCTTGGATATAATTTACCAGTTCGTCTCTGTAGCAAGCGACATGTTCTTGGTTAATTATTGCTCTTAGTCTATTTCTAAGATACTTTGAAGAATAATTTGTTAAATCCTCATTCCATTTAACATTGTTTGCGCGAGCGTAGTCTAGAATCTCTTTCTTACTACTATTGAGCAGTGGCCTAATCACATACTTGTTGCGAGCCATAGGACTCATCCCCCGCCTCCCGGTACCACGAACTATGTTAATTACTACCGTTTCAACCAAATCATCGCCGTGATGAGCGGTTACTATTTTGTCAGCTTCAAATTTTTCTCGAACACTATATAAGAATTTATATCTCGCTTGCCGGGCTCTTTCTTCGCTTGCTCCCTCTCCCAAATACCCATAGCCAACCTCAAAAGGCAGCTTCAATTG
>CAYUXQ010000002.1:31019-53292 GCA_964448925.1 uncultured Candidatus Saccharibacteria bacterium
CAGCAATATGAGAATTTAGTCGGATTCCATGGTTGAAATGAGCAACAATATATTTATTGCTTGCTGTCTGGGACTCGGCCAGTATGTGAAGTAGTGCCATTGAATCAACTCCACCGGATATCGCAAGAACATAGGTTCCGTTTTGTAGCACAACTCTCATATTTCTGAATCTTTCACATAGTCAACATCGCTACTATAAATCCACTATGTAGCATTTTGTTATAAACTTATTATAAAGCTAGCAATAGAAATGAAAATACAATCGCACAACAGTAATTCGAAGTCTTTCGCCAGACAGCTACTAGTCCCGAGCCCAGTCCAGCTTATGCTATATACCCTAACAGGCATTGCTATTTTGGTTATTGCAAATACCGAGGCTATTTGGAGTTACCTTAGCGATAATCCAGCTGGCATAGAGTACTCAACTAAGCTGTTCGGTAGCGGCTACGAAGAAGGCTTATTGGGTAGCTCTATTCAAGGTCGTTTAAGCCAAATTGTAATTTGGAGCCTTGCAGGGATTCTTATATACACTGTTATTTGGTTTTTGCGAAGTATTTTTATCAATCTTCGTAACGACATCGTGGCCGACGCGTATGTCCACCCTCATTCATACAATAGAGCCGGGTACTGGAAATCCATTGCATTTCGCAAAGTATTTTTCATAGGTATCATTGCTATATTGATCGGTTTTTTATATCTGTTTCTACAGCTGTTCCCTGTTTTCTCGTCTGCTTTCTTCAATATGGTAATAGACTTTAGCGCTAATAGTTTTTTAAAAGCTATTGCGGCAATACTATCCTTGACTATTTTATCGCATGTTTTTTTGGTTATCATACATTTGGCAATTAATTCCTGGAAGTTTATTCACGCCGACCTTTAGATCGGTTAACAGATATAGTCATGATATAATTACCCCTAGTTTTAACCTCAAAAGCTCAACATTTATTCAGGTTGCGTTTTGAAAGGATAGACATATAGACTCAAGCTGAAGCTTTTTGCCAACACGGCAAAAACGAGGTAAGCATGAAAGTAAAGGTAAGGCAGGGTAGCTCAGTTGGTTAGAGCACAGGACTCATAAGCCTGGGGTCGCGAGTTCAAATCTCGCCCCTGCTACCAAATAAAATCTGCTCATCTGGGCAGTTTTTTATTTGGAGGTGTGATGTTTGCAATTCCAGCGGCCCCAGGGGTCGCAGACTAGAGTCAAATTTAATAATTTGACTCAGCATAGCGAGGGGTTAGAATCAGCAACCCCGAGCATTTGTTCAAATCTCGACCCTGCTACCAAAAAACACCCAAGTTTCCTAGGGTGTTTTTCAGTTTATGGTAAGACTAAACTACCAGCTGTTGTTGCGGGGTTTGTCTTCCTTAGGACGAGCTTCGGCAACGGAAATGCTACGACCACCAACTTCAGAGCCGTTTAGAGCCTTTTCAGCAGCCTTGCCTTCTTCGTCGTTTTCGAACTCAACAAAACCAAAGCCTTTACTTCGGCCGGTTTCACGGTCGCGAACAACAGTAGCAGAAGCTACGCTACCATGAGCCGCAAAAAGTTCTTTAAGTTCGTCGTCGGTGGTAGCAAAAGGCAAACCACCTACAAATACTTTGTACATTTAGATTTTTTCCAATCTTCTTATTTACTTAGGAACGACCCCTTATCTGTCTGGCTGCGTTTGAACTCATAAGACTACTGCTCGATGGGCGTTCGTTCACTTGTTCTCTCATGACCAAGAACCGTATAAGATCCTAACAGAGGTAGTTAAACACAGCTCCGTGTATTTTACAAGAAAGTTTTCAAAAATTTTGTTGACTTATTGGCATAAGCATGTATAATAGAATCTAGTTCGAGAAAAATAAAAAACAATTTGGAGAATAAATAAGTGAGCAAACTAGGCTACATATTGGTGCCAACAACCGACGAACAAATACTGGCGGTGGATACTATTCTTAACGAGTAGATCAAAGGTCTATAGGTGTAAATTGGGCCCTGCTTAATGCAGGGTTATCGTGCTTGCTCAAGTTTTTGGATGTGTTAAGCCTTCAAGGCAAACTTTATGAAAATGCAGTTCATGAAGTCTTTCATTAGATAACCACCATCTCACCAGATTATAAATCAAGAATATGCTAAAGAAAAAATCCGACTGAAATGTCGGGTTTTTTCCTTGGTAGCGGGGGCCGGAAAGCACTCGCTAACGCTCGTTATATCCGCTCGGCTGTGCTCGATATAAATATCTACGCGCAGCCTCGCTTCATGCACTGGCGACTATCGTCAGCACGCTGTCGAGTCGCCGGGCTATATCACGGCTCATTACCAAAATAAAAAACCCATCTTCGATGGGATTCTTATTTTGGTAGCGGGGGCCGGAATTGCACCGGCGACCTCGTGGTTATGAGCCACGCGAGCTACTACTGCTCCACCCCGCGACAGTGCTTGAAGGACAACCTACGGTTTTCCTTCAACGCCGCTTTCAGAATGAATCCGAATTCCGCATAAAGCGGAACCACGGCTGCTACCTTTCTCGTCGAAACAGGGATTAAATAACAGATACTATTTTACACTTTTAAGGAGTTAGAGTCAATGCATCTGTGCCAATAAATCCTGAATTAACTTCAAAAAGCCAACTAGTTTTACTAGTCACTGAAAAGTTTTCTGCCCAACAGAAAATCGCGCCAAGACTCGACATTCCTAACAAAACTAGACCGGTGGTCAACTACATTTTCATTTATGTGTTTTTTTGAATCGACCAAATCCTTGTCAATATATTTCAAGGCTGTTGCCTTTGGTACTAGTAACACTTTTTCCCCGGGCGCCGCCAAGCCAAAGTTCTGCCTAGCTGAAAGTTCTAAAAACTGATCTGTCTGTAGGTATTGATTTTTTAGAGTTTTGTTGGCGTTTTGCAACGCAAGTACACTATTTTCTTGTTTTAGGGTTGAAATCTTTTTTTGTAGTTCGTAATTGTTTTGCACTGTCTTTATGCCACTCCAGGTAATTGCAACTGCAATTAGGGCAAACACCACTAGTCCAATATTGCGTATGTCACTCAGTTGCCTGATTTTTTGCGGCGTAAAGTAATTTTTTATATTTTCAAACACATAAACATTATAACTGGTGGGGGTGGTAGGAATCGAACCTACTACCAAGCGGTTATGAGCCGCCTGCTCTAACCGATGAGCTACACCCCCGCTGGCAAACAGTATAACAGGTACGCTAAGCCAATTTTTACTATATTTCTAATTATTTGATAAACTTAACTGAAACTTAATGAAAACAAAAAAACGGAACCGTACGCCGCATATTAGAATACTTGTTCGGGGACGACCACTGTCTGTCGATTTACTGGTATATGTTGCCGTGATCAACCCCATTATGGCTATTCCTCAACTGTACCTTATTTTGACTACTGAGACTAAGGGTATTTCGGTACTAACTTGGGTTACATGGCTTTGTATGTCTTTCTTATGGCTTGCTTATGGCATAAAACACCAGTTAAAGCCAATTATACTAATCCAGACCTGTTGGATTTTGGTAGATACAGCCGTTATTGTGGCTTTACTTATAAAAAATGTTTCATAAAACAACTGTTGCGCCTTCTGGATTTGGCGCTGGCAAAACTGATGCAGGTACTAACTCAAGCCAGGTAAATCGACGCTAGCGCAGGCTACAATTGCTTAACATAGTCAATACTACTTATAATCTCGTTGTAAAAATGTCTAGTATATTTTGCTAGTGGTTAATAAGTGTATAATAGTAGTACTTAAAGCGACATGCTGGGAGGTCCTAGTTATGAAATACAAACTTAAAAATTACGACTTTAGAAACGGAGTTCGTAAAACCAAAACGCGGCTAACAATAGGAATTACCGCAGTTGGTCTTCTTCTCGGCAGTGGTGGTTTGTCATTTGCGTTAGTTAACTCTGCACAGGCTGCATCGAATGTTATAGTAACGCCCGGAAATACCCAAGGATGGACTTCGAGCGCACCACTAGCAGACACCCGGCCAGGTGGAGCTGTTAATTTTGTTAGTGACTCATCAGCGCCAGGGAGCCCGAATGTTGGTGCATTAGGCTTTACGACAGACTCAACTAATAACGCCAAAGCGCAATACATGCATGCAACAAATACACCATTAGCTGATATTACCGCTCTTAGCTACTACACAAAACAGAACTCAGCATCTTTTGCTGATGGTCAAGCTTCATTTCAACTTCCGGTATGTTTAGGCGGTGTTTCTGGAGCAACTTGTATAGGATTTACAACCCTAGTTTTCGAGCCATATTGGAATTTAGGTAATAACGGCAACGCAGCGGTATTATCAGGAACTTGGCAAAAATGGGATGTAAGTAGTAGCTCAGCTAATCTCTGGTCAAGTAAGGCGTATTCAAATGGTTCATGCACAATAGTCAACGGATCAGGAGGGCCGCCACTTTACTCAATCGCTGGACTCCAAGCCGATTGCCCTTCGGCGGTGGTTGCAGGCTTTGGTGTTGGAGTTGGTTCATACAATCCAAGCTATGATGTTGAGACAGATTTAGTAGAGTTCAATGATACAACCTACAATTTCGAACCAACAGCCACAGTTACGATAGCCAAGTACCTTGATGGTGCAGTCGCAACAGCTACTTCTGCCAATAACACGGCCTTTCCAATGGTTTCATCTTGGGACGCTGACAACCTTGGCGCTGGTTCGGGCAGCTACACGCTTAGCCCCAGTGGCTATAACAATCCCAACCCATACTTTGCCACCACTTCAAATATGACAGTGGGAGCAGACTACGCCACTAACGAAGTTATGGGGGCAACAGTGGCCTCAACCTGCACGCCATTTGGCGCACCGTACGCCCTACTCGGCTACTCAACCGGCGACTCTTTAAGCGCTGCCGAAGCCGCCAGCGTTTCACAGCACTCACCGGCTTTCTTTAACATCCAGTCTGACAAATATGTAGTTGTTAGAAATGTTACCTGCAAAACTCCAACCAGTGCCGCGCAGTGTAAGCACGGTGGCTGGCAAGACTTTAACGCGCCAACCTTCCAAAACCAGGGCCAGTGTGTAAAATTCGTTAAGCAGCATTCGTCGCAAGGCCCCGGCAACGGCAACCAAAACAACCATGTTAACAACAACCATGTGGTTGTCTCAAACAGCAATACCCAGAACGCTAAGAGCGGTAACGCCAAAGTTAAAGGCAACACCAATGGCGGCAACGCCAAAAGCGGAAAAGCCAACAACGACAACAAAACCAAAATCCAAATTCAAATAGGCCAAAACTAAAATCCGGAAGAAAACTTAACTAGACAAAACACCTTTGAGTGCTTAGTCTTGGGGTTGCTTATAAAATGTAAGAATACGAAAGATAAGTAGTAAGATTAGCTTTAGCCCAAAGGCTATTTGATTAGAATGACCTTGACCCAGCTAATATTATAGTGTTACCAGCTACCAACAGTTATTGTCACTCCGCTCAACTGAGATATATCAGAAGTATAAGCACCAGTAACATTGGTGCTTATAGAAACCGTTAAAATAACCACCAAGACCAGCCCAATAATAGTACGGCCAGAACTATGAATTGTTGTTTTAGCCCTAGCTATGGGTCGGGTTTTGGTGGTTTTTTTATTATATGTGTATCTTTTGGTTCTCTTGAAGAGTTTTAGCTCTTCTGCGATTTTTAATACTTCGCGGTAAGCAATTATGGTAGCAGGGACAATAATAAAGATAATTAAACCAGGTAAAGTTTTTAATAGTGACACAGGGTAGCCAATATATGGGATATGAAAAAATACTTTTCCGACAACATCAGTTTTGGCGACTAAACCCGAGTCTGGCGTGGGGTTGGCATCACCCTTAACTTGGTAAAAAACTCGATTCTTATTGTCAAGGCTCACTTGTATTACCCTGTGTGTTACCGTATTTTTTTCATTGAGGCGCTTATAAGTAATAACATCGCCAATTTTATAGCTACTACTCGATTTATCAAACACTATCGAACCAGTTTTTATTTTTGGTGACATAGAACCTGACTCGACCACAAACGCCTGGTGCCCAAAAAGTTGCAGCGACGAGGCCATAGCCAGCATTGACAAAACAATAACTCCTACTAAGCCTACTCTTGATAAAATTGTTCGAAGCTGTACCATCTAATCCTCCTGGTGGTTTAGTCGAGCCGGCCTAGTTTGGAGCCGGCTCTGCTAAACCTTATGGATTTTAGTGCACTTGAGATGCATCAAAATGAATATCAAAGTTTGCGGATCCATTTTGATATGCGTTACTGGCATTTTGGTCCATTTTCATCTCAAAGTTTAGACCCTTGGTGCTTGCACCAGCACCGGTTGTTTGATTCACCGGCTGAGAACTTGGTGCAGGTAGTTGCGGCAGAGCGCGTGGGCTATTGAGATAATAGCTCAGCGGGTGCCAATCCGTCCCTGTTGCATCCCCATACCACCAGATCTTCAAATACATAACATTTTGCAAGCCAGAAACCGTCTGACTATAGTTTGTTAACTGTATTGTTGGGTCAAGGCCAATATTTGAAGTTGAAAAATTGCCAATATACAAAGCAGCGCTGTCTGTCTTGCCTGGGTACCAGGCGCTTTTGTTCATATTGAACTGGCATCCGTCGTACACAGCGTTAAAAGTAGACAAAGCCACAGTGCCGTCAAACCACTGGTGAGAACAAACTTGTGTGATTTTTAAATCGGCATTACCGGTAGAAAAAGTTATACCGGTAAGGTTTGAAGTGTTGTCGCTAAAATATGCACTTGTAGCACTCACCGCCACGGTGGCGCAAAAGGCAATAATAGCCAAGCTCATAGCTATTCTTTTCACAAAAACTCTCCTCGTGAGTAGAAAACACCCATGGCGGACCGACCAACACGCCACTTAGCCCGCCCTGAGATTGCTGCTTTCAGCAGTCCTTAAATGTTATTGTACGCCTTACTATATTATTGTCAAATATATTATTGTTGCTGTTTTGCCAGTAGCTCAAAAGCCTTTTCGGGGCTGTTGACTGTCATAAACTTTACCCGTAATTCCGAAGCGCCCTCGAAATCATTAATGTACATCTTGCAGAACTTATTTAGAGTTTCTATTCGCCTTTCGCCATTTTTCCAAGTTTTGGCAAAAAGCTGCACATGTTTTTTATAAAGACTAAGCTTTTGCTGCTTGCTGAAATTTTCCCAGGAGCTTTTTTTTGCAAATAAAAATGGGTCATGAAAAATACCGCGACCTACCATAATAGCGTCCAGTTTGTACTTATTGGCAAGTTCCAGTCCCTGGACCCGAGATTGTATGTCCCCATTGCCAGCAATGAGGGTCGCAGGAGAAAGCGAATCACGCATTTCCCTTGCCCGTCCGATTAGCTCCCAACCAGCCGGAACTTTGGACATTTGCTTGGCTGTCCGGCCATGAATACTTAACATGTTAAGCTTTTTTCCAAGCAAAAATTCAATCCAGCTAAGGTCTACTGCCGTGAAACCCAGGCGAGTTTTAACAGAAACAGAAAAGTCCGTGGCGGCTTGGCCTACGCTTGCCGAATCGGCCGCTTCCCTTGTGGCGTCAATAATCTGGCCTGCTAGCTCCCTGTTGTTTATCAACGCGGCGCAAGCGCCGTTTTTGGTGACTGTTTTTACCGGGCAGCCCATGTTTAAATCCACACCGGCATAGCCCATTCTTAAAACTTCCTTGGTTGTTTTATAAAAATTCTCCGGCTTTAAGCCCCATAGTTGGGCAATTACATTTTTCTCGGACTTATCCAGCAGTAGTTTGTGCATCAACCTTTCCCTGCCAGGGCTTTGCAGGCCGTCTACATTCACAAATTCCGTAAAATATAGGTCCGGTGGGGCAAGCCCGGTCACAATCTGGCGAAAAACCGTGTCGGTCACATCGTCCATCGGTGCCAAAACAAAAAACGGCCTTGGCAGATTATCCAAATAACTCATAAATTATCTTAGGCGGAAATTAGTGCTTCTTTGGGTCGTATCTGTCTCTTAGTATCTTTGCTTGTTCAAGGTTTGCCGCCCTCTCATCGTCAGTTAGCTCGGGCAAATTTCTCATTCCTTCATCTCTCTTACGTTGGTCTTCTACCCTTGCATCGGAGTCCGCAGTATCGAGTTCCCGGCTCGTGAATGGTGTACCGAGAGGTTCGTCGGTAGGGTGGATTGGTGGAACAGACTCATTCATAACTTTATTGTACTACGCAATGAGCTCCAGCTGTTCGTCAGAGGCAATTTGAGCGCTTAGTCGCTTTTTGTACTCATTGCGCTCAGTTCGTCTTTTAGGGCTACCGTATTTAAAATTAAAATCATCCCACATTTTTTGAGCTCTTGGGTTGATTTGGCCTGGGGGCATAACTTTTTTAAGGTCTGTCCACTTCCTCATAGCTGCAAAACCAGTGGCTTGCCAAAAACTAGTCCTTAAGTCGTGGTGGAACTGGTCTCTGTTCCGACTGGCTCCGTCTAAGACAACTTGTGTGGCAGAAGCATACCTAGACCAAATCGGTGCGCTATACTCGGGTGTATAAGCAGCAAGTGAAATACCTTGCCTCGAGTTTCGGGCGCTTATTGCACCAAGCGCGTTTACAAGCAGTTGTGCTCTGGTAGAAACATCTACAAAACTGCCTTCATGGCCAAATGTTGTCGGCACTTCATAGCCGTCTACCAAAGTTACTTCCCTGCGATAATTCAAATCATCAGACTCAAAGAGTTTCCCTTGTCCGAGGGGGTGTTCACTTCTTATGGGCATATTTATATTTTAACATTATTACTACTTTTTAGCAACTTTTGGGTTTTAGTTTTTTAGGGCAGCTTTTACTCGTTCTTCTGCGGGTAGTTTGGCGTCGACTTTCTGTAGGGCCTGGGCGGCGTCTTGTACCGAATAGCCGAGTGCAACTAGGCCTTGTAGTGCTTCGTCATTCGGGTTGGCTGCTGGTGTATTTAAAAATCCTGTGGCGTCTTCACTGGCAGTTAGCCCTACTTTGTCCTTTAGTTCTACCACCACTCTTTCGGCAGCTTTTTTACCTACTCCATTAGCCTGAGAAATAAACTTGATGTCTCCACCCGCGATAGCCTGTCTTACATGCGATAATGTCGCAATACTTAATACAGCCAGGGCCATCTTTGGGCCAATTCCTTTAACCGTCAAAAGCTGCTCAAACAAGGCTTTAGTTTCTAGGTTTTTAAAACCGTACAGGTCATGAGCGTTTTCGCGGATGTTTTCATACACATACATTTTGGCTGGTTTGCCAACCTCTAGGCTTCCAAAGTCTTCAAAGGTTACTAGCAAGCCGTAGCCGACTCCGTTGCAATCAAGTACGACCAATTCGCCAATCTTTTCCGAAACTTTACCCTCTAGTATTGATATCATAGACCTATTTTACACGAGCTAACGTTTCTCCAAGAGTATTTCGAATAGTGGAGTGCAAGGAAAAATCGAGCAACAGAATGAGGTGTATTTAAATACAGCGATTGAGTAGCGCAGATTTTGACACAGCAATCGCTGTTAGCGCTAGCGGTGCTTTCTGCTCCGCAGGCAGGCAGGCTAGCGCGACGAAATACTCATGGAATGGCAGATAGCGGCAGCAAGGGCATCGGCACAGTCGTCTGGTTTGGGCACCTCTTTTAAACCCAGTATCACCCTTACCATTTCCTGAATTTGTTTTTTGTCGGCACGGCCATAACCAGTCAGCGCCTGTTTTATTTGCAAAGGAGTGTATTCGGCTATTTCTAGTCCTGCCAGTTTGCCCGCCAGCATTGCCACCCCGCGGGCGTGGCTAACGCTAATGGCAGTAGTAACATTTTGGGCAAAAAAA
Organism: uncultured Candidatus Saccharibacteria bacterium; assembly: GCA_964448925.1. GTDB lineage: Bacteria > Patescibacteriota > Saccharimonadia > Saccharimonadales > UBA10212 > JAYTJL01. The sequence goes on from CAYUXQ010000002.1 coordinate 40,811, forward strand.
AGTTTTTCTATAACCATTACAGTTGGTTTAGTGTGAGCAATTTCACTAGAAATATGCCGATAAATTTCTATTAGCCGCTCGTCTAAAGGCTGGTGCACATCGGTACGAATTACTCCTCCATCTACTAGTTTTACCTTGCCAGTTTTCTCGGCGTATACCACGCCAAAACCCATAATTCCCGTACCCGGATCTATCCCTAAAATTCTCACTTTTCCTCCTGTAGAGCAGTGGCTAGATGATTTGAAAGATACTGGTGAACTTTTGGCGGGGCGACCATGATTCCATTGGCTTCCTTGTCCCACCTTGCTACTGAAGCACCGTATAAATCAGTAACCTTCGCTCCTGCTTCTTCGGCAATCAGGCAGCCAGCCGCCACATCCCACGGTGTTTTTATAGTACTTAGCATGGCGTCAAAGTCTCCGTTGGCAACCCGAGCTATAGCGTATGCCACTGGAATATCATATAGCTCAACCGCTTTGTTGGAAACAAGAAGCCGGTTGGCTTTAGCGGCAGATTGAGGGTTCTTCCAAATAGAGTTTTCTATGCCGCCTGCAAGCCAAGAATCTACTTTAAGACGATCAGGTAAGTTGTTAGATACGCATATTTTCCGATTATTTTCATAAGCACCCTTGCCTTTCAAGGCAAAAAGCATTCTGCCAGCAATAGGGTCAAAAACAAGACCCACTCGTAGTTCTCCCCGCTCCACAAGTGCCGCACTAAAGACAAAGCCTGGAGTTCGATTGGTAAAATCCCCTGTTCCGTCTAACGGGTCTACAATCCAAAGGTATCTGCTTTGCAGATTAAAACTTTCTTCTTCTCCTAAGACACCATGAAAAGGGTATTTGTTTTTTACTCTTTCTATGACCAGTGAATTAATTTCCTTGTCTGCTTGTGTAACAGGTGTTTGGTCCTGTTTAATTTGAACTCCTTTTTCGTCCAGTTCGTAGTAATGAGTCATAATTTTGCCGGCTTCACCAGCCAGGTCTTTGGCAAATTCCAAATATTCTTGTAGGTCGTTCACCTTAAGAGTTCTTCTTTATTGCCGTTAACAAATACAGCCTGGCCATCCTCAAGCGTATAATATTCAAGATTTTTAGATTTCAGATATTCAATCATAAGGTTGGCTTCTTCCCCCCACCAGTCAGATTGATAATGAGGTACCACATAAAATGGGACGAGGTTAAGTCCTTCCCAAATTATTCTGTTTTTATATCCATCTGGGACTACTTCGGGATTATCACCGTGTTCGGTTCCTCTTAGGCTTGGGGTTGCAATAATAGATCCTGCACTTGAACCACCATACGCAACTTTATCTTGCCCAACCATGTCAACTAATATTTCGTCAAGCCCGCTATAAGCAAATGCTTTTCTTAATAAGAAAGTATTGCCGCCACTAGCCCAAATTGACCCAAAGTTGGCTAAGACTTCTCTTAGATCATTTTGTTTACCAAAATACTTCCGCAAGTCAATTTCATAAAAATCAAAACCTAGTTCGACAAACTGCTGCTTATGTTCGTTGGTCTTTGCCTGTCTGTCTTCGACTGCCCAATCATCTTTTGCATTTCCAATGTATGCTAACTTCTTGTTATTTCCAGCCAAATCAAAAAAAATATTCGGATGGTTCCCCAAGTTTTGAGATGATAAAAACAGACGCATTTAGACTTCTACACCGTCGGCGATGTCGAAGTTGGTGTGAGTATTGGTAACATCGTCCAGCTCGTCCAGAGCATTCATTAGGTTTATAACCTTCCTTGCCGTTTCTTTGTCGGCAATTTCGAGCGTATTATTGGCAACATAGGTTAACTCGGCATCGGTTACATACAGGCCAGCTTCTGTGAGAGAATCGCGTACTTTGGCTAATTCTGTGGGGGCTGTATAAACTAGGGTTTCGTCATTTTCGAAATCGTCCTCAACATCTTCCGCGCCGGCTTCTATGGCTTGCAGTTGAACTTCGTCACCTGCCCCTTTCAGTCGAATTTGCCCTTTGCGGGAAAAGTTGAATGCCACACTTCCCGGTTCTGCCATATTACCGCCGTTTTTGGTAAACGCGCTGCGAACTTCGGGATATGTGCGGTTTTTGTTGTCAGTTGCTACCTCTACCAAAACCGCCACCCCACCGCTACCGTAACCTTCGTACATAACCTCTTCGAGCTGAGCTGCTGACTTGTCGGCTACTCTGGCGATAGAGCGTTCAATATTGGCTGTTGGCATGTTGGCAGCTTTGGCTTTTTCGACAGCCAGAGCCAGTGCAGAATTAGCAGCAGGGTCCGTGCCGCCACGGGCTGCAATTGCAATTTGATTGCCAAGTTTTGTAAAAAGTGCGCCTCTCTTGGCATCATTTGCACCTTTTTGGCGTTTGATTGTTGACCATTTACTATGCCCAGACATATATAGAAGATTACCTCAAATTTAGTTATTTCTCATCTGTTATTGTAGCATTTTATACTCTTGAAAATCTATACAAAGACACCGTGAATAACAGAATTACTACATAGGCAACAACCGCGGCGGGCAGGCTTAGTGATGAAAAAATGCTTGCAAATGGCACTTTTGCGGATAACTGAGTAATATCAATAATGTATGTAAGTAGAAAACTTGCCGGCCAGGAAAACCAACCAGAAATTGCCGGCGTCAACATTCCAAATACACCCGCCACAGCGCTAAAAAACATGGCAAACGGAATAGCAGGAACAACTAGTAGATTTGCTGGAAGAGAAACAAGTGAAACCCGCCCAAAAATCATCATTATTAGCGGCAAAGTCATTAGCTGCGCGGAAAATGATTCAATGACAAGCATGCTCATTGTTTTTTTATCCCATGTGACACCAAGCAACTTTCGACCTAGAAGTGGCGCGACGATCAAAACCCCGAAGAAGGCCAGGAAAGACAAGTACCATCCAATATCGCTCCATATATAAAATGGGTTTATAAAAGCTGTAATAGCTGCTACCAGCAGAATCAACACCAAAGGTTTTATAGTTCGGCCGTAATACCAAGCCCACAAACTAAGTATTGAGACCAAAGCCGCCCGGACTACTGAGGCACTAAACCCAGTTATCACAACAAAACTTCCTACCACAATCAGGGCCAGGCACAGTTTTTGAAATTTTGAACGGGTTATTTTAAGACGCTGAACAGCGCGAGTTAAAATTGTGACATTGTAACCCGAAACCGCCACAATATGTACTAGCCCAACCATAGTCATTGCTGCCAATATGTCAGCTGGCAAAGTACTACGCTGACCAATGAGCAGACCGAGCCCCAAGGATGCCCCCGGTTCAGGCAAAGCAGTTTCCATACCGGCGCTAAAATGTCGTCGCAGCTTTGCAAACATATCATTCCCTACTGTAACTCTTTCTAATTTCGCGTATGAAATACTTGCTTGTTTACTACCGCGTGTCAGATATAGCTTGCCACTGACCTGGACTTTATCTCCTCTATAAATCATAGGCTCACCGAAACCACTGATCGTAAATGTTCCGGCAAGAGATTTGTCGGAGGGCAGTTGTTTTATGTTTCCAATTTCAAAGGTTATTTGCGAGTTTCTACCATAAACCGAGTCGGTCTTGGCTACGCCTTGGACGCTAATCATTTGATAGGCTAAGGATTTTAGTTGGCTTAGATCTTGCAGCTGTGCACTCCCGCGCCATAGACCCAAACATACCCCCAGCAAAATAACCGCCACCAGAGTAATAGCGTTTTTCTTTTTTAAAAGAAAAATCAACGGAGTCAAACCTAGAACTATCCACCCCGCATCAAAACTAACTTTTTTTGACAAATCAAGGCCAGCCAGTACGCACACACACCCCACAATTATCAGGGTAGTCCGGCGATCCCTCTTCATAAGCCCTTCTCATGTCATAAAAAAACTTTCATATTAATTGCTTGAGTTAATTTTCGTTCAACGCATCCGCCAATGCATTATGATACGGTAGTATGTAACTATATGGTGCATTGTAAATATTTACACGAAGAGCGGTGTTGTCTATGGGCAATATAATCTTCATTACCAAACCGACAAAAAAAGCTCAGGAAGCAGAGTTAGCAGTTAAGCGTGCGCTAAATTCTGTAAAAAATTTCCCCAAAAGCCCACTTGTTATTGCTGTGGGTGGTGATGGAACAATGCTAATGGCGATTAAAAAATATCAGCTTAAAAATGTTATCTTCGTAGGTATTTCGGCTGGAACTTTAGGGTTACTCCAAGCAGTTGACTTGGAGCAGATTCCGCAACTGGCTAAGGCTTTGGAACAAAACAGCTTTACACTTATTAAATCGCCTCTTTTGGAGGCTTGTCTATGCACGCCAGCTAAGGATTCGGCAGTCAATGACAATACAAGCAAGGTAGTCGGGTATGGATTTAATGAGATTTCACTGGAACGCCATGGGCCACGAGCAGTGAAGTTTCATTTGATGATCGATGGATCAAGCGGCTCTTTTGTTGGTGATGGAGTAATTTTTGCCACACCGCTTGGTTCAACGGCCTACTCAATGGCTGCCGGAGGGCCAGTGGTTGATACTCGTATCAAGAACGCTTTTATTGCAACCCCAAACAACCCCCACTTTTCAATTCAGTATTCTAGCCTCCAAAGCCCGCACATATTGGACAAGGGCCGACGAGTCCGTATAGAAGTAGGTAAGGAAGAAATGTTCGAAAGACCAGTTCAACTTAGCATTGACGGGCAAACCGTATTGCCCCAAATTACGCAACCAATCAACATAGGGTTATCGAGCCGAACTGTTAGCCTGTTTCAGTTGGAGCCGGGAAGCTTGCATGACCGCATAGACAATAAGCGACTAGGCCGTCTATAATATCAGGATTAGTTGCTATTGCTTGACTTTTTGATGTAAAAATTGATATTCTAAGGTGTTATTTTGCCCAAACGGGCCCTTAGCTCAGCTGGTAGAGCAGAGGCCTTTTAAGCCTCGTGTCGCGGGTTCGAGCCCCGCAGGGCCCTCCAGGAAACATCGCCCTTTCGGGGCGTTTTTTTTAGTGTTTCTTTTTTGATGGTTTTTTTACAGCTTTAGACCAAATTAGTAGTAAGCTCAAAGCCGCACCTGCACCAATTATGATTGATTGGACACTATTTAGGTTCTTCCAAACCTCTGATTGATAAATATTAATCCCCGCCGTCGAGTTTATTACCGGGCCGAGCGATAGCGCCAAAAGGCCGCCGCAGGCTATGGCAGCCGCTAAATGAATATAGAACTTCATGCCTTTGCCAGCACTTTTTTGAGTCAAAAGCATAGTAATGATAAGAGGCACAAGAATTAGAATCAGTCCTAAGGTGCTGTCGGTTACAGAAAGATTTTGTTCACTCAGTAGTTGCTTGAGGTCACCAATAACTGAAGTGCTTAGAACAAATCCAAGACAAAGAACCAGAAAGCTGAGTGCTGCGTCTGACTTGAACGCAAAAGTCACCAAAGCCGGGCCGGCTATCATGGCTATCAGTACGGCATCAGTCATAGCTGAATTTTAACATAAGCGGAGCCAAGAAACAGATTAGACTATCTTGTCTGCTTTGCGACTGATACCACGCTTCGTAAGCTTGAGGGTTTGATAACTACCAATTTGCGCTAGCACCTAGTCCGATTTTCTGAGCATCTGCCAGACCAGCTTTTGTCTCTAGCACATAAAGCGCCGGCTTTTCCTTGTTGATGAATCGGTCCGGATAGGTATCGGGCTTTACTACTTTTTCAATGGCGACAACTTTGTGGTCGGAAGAAATCCAAAAAACATCTATTGGAAACTTCATGTTTTTCATCCATATAGAATAGTGATCAGGCTTGGAGAACTCAAAAAGCATGGCACGATCTACCTCTATACAAGGCCGTCCGCTCAAACCTTTTGCTAAATCGGATTGAGTTTGGACGCGTTCGGTTTTTAGTTTGGTAGAACCACCCAATACGACCGTCTTATCATTCCTGTATACGCCACACTTACCAGCAGCAGGTTTTTCCTGACTAATAACTACTAACACAACAGCGGCAATCAACCCAACGCACACTACAAGAAGCCTAGGGTTTTTTAGAACTTTATGCACTCACTAATTCTCTTTCGCGTATTGTTTTAAATTGCAACTCGTTCAGGGCTTTGGCGAATAACATGTGACCACAATTTTTTTTTCTTCTGACTTCTGGGTGAAATTGAAGGCCAATAATAGGTAGGTTCTGGTGGCGGAATATTTCAACTCCGTCTTTGGACCGCGCAATACTAACTAAAGGCAATTTAGTGTCAGGTAGTTTCCATTTATGGAACTCATAGACCATTACCGGCACTTCACAATCTACCTCCCAAAGCTCGTTTTCGAAGTCGATTGCAATATTCCCCACCCTGCGCACAGTCATTTGTTGCAGAGAATTACCAAAGTAGTCGGCAATTGCCTCTGCTCCCAAACAAACACCAATTGAAGGTACTAGGTTTTTTTCGATTATCCCAACTACTCTACGATATGTTTCTGGGTTTTTTTCAATTGACCGACCGGTTCCGCCGGAAAGGATTACAAGATCGGCGTTTGTTACTTCTTTTTCCGTGACTTCTCTGGTGCCAACGATTCTGATTTGTGAACCAGGAATTTTTGCGGTTACCAGCTTTACTAGCTTGGGTAAGTGAACCGTAACATTGTCAACAATTAGAACGTTCATTTCTTAAAATAGTGTTCTATGCGCCGATTCTGTCTTTGCGGTGGCGTTGTTTAGCATTATTTTCTATATGTTCAATTATCTTACTGGCTATATCTTCTTTAGTAACTTTTTCTATACCTTCGAGACCTGGTGAAGAATTAACCTCTAATACAAGCGGTCCTCGGTTGCTACGAATCATGTCAACTCCGCATATTTGCAACCCCATGGCTTTTGCCGCCCGAATGGCCACTTTGTTTTCTTGCTCCGTGAGCATTATACGCTTGCCCTCTCCACCTTGATGAATATTCGATCTGAAGTCGTCGTCTAGACTTTGTCGTCTCATACTGGCAACGACTTTTCCGCCGGCTACAAAAGCACGTATGTCGTTACCTTCGGCTTCTTCAATAAATTCCTGAAGCAGAATGCTCACATCCGACACATAAAAGGCTTGTATTACAGACTTGGCTGCTTTTCTGGTTTCTGCAATTACAACACCTTTGCCCTGGGTGCCACGGGCAATTTTAATGATCATCGGCGTACCTATTTGTTCTATAAGGTCATCTACCTCATCGGTGTCTCGACTAAAAATTGTTTTAGGAATGCCAATTTGTTCCTTCGCTAATATCTGAATGCTCCTGAATTTGTCACGGGAGCGAACAATCGCAATAGAACGGGCCGTGGTGTACACTCCCATCATTTCAAATTGTCGAACAATAGCACTTGCGTATCCGGTTAGATTTGGCATAATTCGCGGAATTATAGCGTCGAAGTCTTTTAGGCTCTCACCTTCGTACATAACCGCTGGCTTTTTTGATTCAACGTGGGCGTAACAAAGCGCAGCATTGACCACTCTTACCTTGTGGCCTCTTTTTTTTGCCACGTCAAAAAGTCTGCGCGTAGAATACGTTGTTCCCTTTAGGAAAGTTCCCTGACCATGGGTCAAAATACAAATATTCATACCAATTTATTCTCCTTGTGCTGCTTCCATTAAAGCATCTGCCAGTGCCTCTAATTTTTTTGATGGGTTAGAGCCTGTAGCTATCTGTGGAATTGGGTTAGCTTCCAAAAAATATAATTTTTGGGTATTTTTGTCAACCATAATATCTACTCCGGTTACTTCTCTGTGCATCAGCTGGCTGGCTTTGCTTGCCATATCTTGGCCTGCCTGTCCTAAAACATTGGCTTCAACTAACTCAGATTCTCCACCTGCAGAAGTGTTTGTTAAATGGGAATCTCCCACGGAGCTCCTTTTAATAACCAGCCTTGTGGCTCCGCCAGCCATAAAGTACCGGTAGTCTGTTTTTCCCGAATCAATATAGGCTTGAGCAATAAAAGGAGTTTTTTCTGTGTGACTGTTTTTTAATGGTTCGAGTTCATCTAAAGCCTTTATTAGATGGTTCCCTTTGCCTCGGCTTCCTTGCGCGTCTTTAAGTACAAATGGAAGGCCTAAGTTGCTAGCTGCGTGGTTCTGAAGAGTTTCAAATGACAAAGAAAACACTGTCCTGGGAATAGCAATACCGTTCAACGCTGCCAACATCATTTGGGAAAGTTTTGAGCTTGAGCGATTATGAAAAGCTTCTGTATTAAAAAAATTAACCCCAAAGTGCTTGAAGTATATTCCTAGGCAGTAACCAATGTCTTTGCGTACAGAGGCATGGCTGAACCAATTGGTCATAAGCACAGAATTATATTCTGAGAGTTCAAAATTATTTTTAGTGTCGGAAATACTAACTTTTTCACCGCTCAAATCAAACAAGAGGTTTTTGTAATGGGTTAAAAAAATTTCGTCTTCTCGAAATTTACCGGTTTGTTTCAGTCCAACAAAAATATCGTTGGCCGTTTCCTTACCGTCCGGGTGAAATCCTCTGCCAATAACTAGTACTTTGGGCATAGCCACTTTATACCTGAAAACACGGCTTTTTACTAGTGTTCGGGTTCAGGTAGTACTCCTACTTTCTGAGCAAAAGCAATATGCCTTGGATTGCTTATGTCAAATTTTCCCAAATCACCGTTTTCTATTATCTCCGGATTGTCCGCTGCTACGTGCCAGCAGGCAACATTGCCTTCTAAATAAATTTTATCTTTTAGATAGACTCCTCCTTCCCCCTGCGTCCCTCTAAACACCCTCTCCAATGTTGCCCATGTCCTTGACTCAGATTTAGTTTTGGCCTTCTTTGGGTCGGAGCCCCCCTTCCTCAATTCCCAAAAATAATCCAGTTTGTTTAATACTCTGAAAACGCTACAAAAATCTTGCGGGCCCTTACCCTCCATTCCGGTAGCTAGCGAAATTGCAATGTGCCTCCGCAGAAGATCCTGCCATCTTGCCGTATTTGTAAAGTCTTCGAACTTCTCATATGGTAATTGCTCCCTAACAACTCCTCGGCCCTCATTGCCAAGTTCATATCTATCTAAGCCTTCACCAAAAAGACGTACTGGTTGGCGCATCCCATTTTGTTTTTCTAGAATATGGGCGCCTATTTCATGACCTATCGGCAACCCCATAAAGCGCTCTTTAGTTAGTCTGTATTTTGGCGGCCTTTTAACAGTTGATGATTTATGGTTAACCGACCATGTGGAAGCCACAGAATCTTCGATCGAGTAGTCCACCTCTAGGTTATGCAACACCTTCTGCAAAATAGGATCACCTGTTTCTTTGCCTATGGTTCCCTCGTCTGTTATCGCTTCTACCCCGGATAGCAATAGTGCAAAATAGCCTTTTTCCTTAAAATGTAACCTTCTCACTTCCGAAAATACTTCTTCGTCTGGTGCTAATAGCTGCCTATCCCCGCCCTGTTCCGGTAATGCACTTAATGCATCGTTAGCCGCATTACGTAATTCATCTGTTTCAGAGTTCAAATAAGCAGATAAATCATGCCTAACCCAATCCACTGCAGCAGTAAAAATATCTTTATCTGGCTCGCCATATACGAATTTGTTATATGCATTAAACGCTCTCATATCGCCTCGTATGGAGGCTAAGACCATTCTTATTCCAGCAATTGATTCGTTAACTTTCCAGCGATAGGCTTGCTTTATTTCCGAACTTAGGTCTGAGACTTTGAGATCTTGTTTGAATGCCAATAGCTCATTTTCTTGACGCAGAAAATCGTCCGCTACCATTGCATGGGGCCTTAAATCGGGATTAGAGTCTCGTCCACTACTTAAAAAATCTTCTTTAGCCCTTAAACGGTCTTCCTTGGGTGGATACAAACTTTCAAAAATAGAATCATTAATTTGGCTGATCCGTTGATATTCTGTAGCTACTTTGTCGTCTAGTCCAGGCTTTTCTGAGATTAAAAGACCTTCTCTTTCCATCTTGAAATGATCTAGTTTTGGGCGCTGAGGACACGGGTAAAGGCAAAGTAGATAACAGCTCCAACTATTAGAGCTAGGCAAATTAGCATTGGAATAAAACCGCTCTGACTATTTTTCATATTTTTGCCTTTTTAGTAGAATTTCTTGAAAATCGGCTAAGTCAAAGGTGCCAGTTGCGGTTTCGGGATGAAACTGGGTAGCAATTATAGCCTTGTCTTTATGCATTATTATTTCCGCCCCACTAGCTGATTTGGCCAGAAGGTCAAATTCTTTTGGCGCTTTGCTTACTCGCCACTTGTGAGCTTTATACTGCTTAAGCCCACTAATTTTAAACATTTCTTTTCCTGCCTCGGTTGCACTTATGCTCATAATACCCTTAATTGTGGCTGGCATTTCTTCGACATCTGCACCAAATGCTTTGCATATTACCTCAAATCCCATACATATACCCAGTACAGGTTTTTCAGTTTTTCGAACATAGTCAATCTCGTCTTGATACCATAGGCGACCATTTTTTTGTTTGCTACTTATTTCGCGGCCCTTGCCACCTCCGCCAGAAAGGATAACCAGGTCTTTATTTCTGTCGTTAAATTTTATACCAGGTTCGTACTGCCTAATTTCTACTTGATGGCCTACTAGCGAGCGTGCTAGAGCATCTTTATGAACGGTGTTGTTGTCTACAAGCAGTATTTTCATGTTTGTTTTTAGAATCCTTTTTTATTTTAGTACTGAACCGGCAAAACTCAAATATTTTTTATCTGAACAAACCCTTTTTACTACTCTCTTTTTTAAATTGATCCAGTAGCTGTTTTTGCTTTGCGCTCAGCTTCTTAGGTGTGTCTACTACCACAGTAACAATGTGAGCACCTCGGCTTCCGCCGTTGATGTGAGGCACACCATGGCCGGATAGTTTGAAGTCTGTTCCTGTCTGCGTCCCAATAGGAACTTTCATTCGTACCGGCCCATCTACTGTGTCGACTTCTAGTTCAGTTCCAAGAGCTGCCTCTACCATATCTACATGTTGTTCAGAGAGTATAAGGTTACCTTCTCTGGTAAATTTTTTGTGAGGTTTGACCCTAATATTTACATACAAATCGCCCTTTGCGCCGCCTGCAATGGCTTCACCCTGTTCACGCAAGCGTATGGTGGCTCCGTCATCAATTCCCGCCGGGACTTTTAGTTTAATGGTTTGGCTCTTGCGCTGGGTCCCTTTGCCGTGGCAAACCGTGCAGAGCTTCTCAGGGATTTTACCCTTGCCTCGGCACTTAGGACAGGTGGTAGACTGCTGGATATTGCCAAATATTGTTCGAGTAACCCTGCCAACCTGTCCGGAGCCTTTGCATTCGTCGCAAGTTATTAGCTCATACCCAGGTTCAACTGTTGTGCCTTTGCAGTGGCTACAAGTGTCATCAAGGTTTAGGTTTAAGTTCGCTTGAGTACCAAAAACACCTTCTTCGAAACTGATTTCTACATCCGTTTCTACATCTCTGCCCCGACTCTGCTGTGATTGCCTCGGCCCACTCGCACCACCAAAAAAACTACCAAGTATGTCGCCGAGTCCAAGATCTCCAAAGTCAAAGTTAAATTCTTGTCCGTTTCCACCACTACCGAATCCCGCAAACGGGTTTCCGCCGTCGCTAGCCGCGCTACTACCAACTCCAGCATGGCCAAACTGGTCATAGCGTTGGCGCTTGGAATTGTCTTTTAAAACTTCGTAGGCTTCGTTAACTTCTTTAAACTTAGCTTCGTCACCGCCGCGGTCGGGGTGTGATTCTATAGCCTTTTTTCGGTAAGCCTTTTTGAGTTCGTCAGCACTAGCTGTTTTGCTAACACCTAAAACTTCATAGTAGTCTCGTTTATTCATCGTTTAACTCACTATCCAGCCACCGCAAGGCATCTTTAGATATCTTCGTAACCGGAACTGCTTGCAAAACAAAAGTATCATAGCTATGAATTTTAGCTACTTCAGCTTCAACTTGTTCAAACAGATCATCACGCGAATCCATTACTAGCAATACTTCGTCATTGTTCTCTATTTTACCTTGCCACCAAAAAGCTGAAGAAACTGATAGTTGCTTAACGCATGCTATGAGCTTCTTATTCAGTAAAGCTCTAGCAATATCTTCTGCTTCGGTTTTGTTGCCAACAGTAAGCAACAGTTGGCAGAAATTCACCTTTACTCCTTTTTGTCGTCTACAACTTCGCCTTCGATAGGCTCGTCTTTTGATGATTCTGAATTGGTCTTCTTTTTACCAGAACTTTCTGTTGTATCTTCAGCGGATGTTTCTTCTTTTTGCGCCGCCTCGTACATTTTGGCACCGATTGGCATAATTTTGTCACTTAGCTCCTTGGCAGCTTTTTCTAACTCATCTTTATCGGTTGCTTCTAGGTGTGTTTTGGCTTCGTCAATTGCTCCCTGGAGAGTCTTAGTGTCTTCTTCAGATAGCTTGTCTTTGTTGTCAGCCTTCATTTTTTCAGCCTGGTAAACAGCGTTTTCTAGGTTGTTTTTTGCTTCCACCCCTTCACGCTTTTTCTTGTCTTCTTCC
>CAYUXQ010000003.1:0-10268 GCA_964448925.1 uncultured Candidatus Saccharibacteria bacterium
GGCTAGATCGGTAGGCAAATCGACACTGGCTGTTCAAAATTCCGCCAAAGGCCTCGGTATGTGAATCATAAGCCTCCACCTCAACAAGCAAGTTAGATAGCTCTTGGCCATAAGCACCTAGGTTTTGAACCGGTGCCGCCCCGACACTTCCTGGGATCAGAGACAAAAACTCTAGACCACTCCAGCCCATGCTGACCGTCCAGCCTACTATGTCATCCCAGTTTTCTCCAGCTGCTAGTTTTACTACAATATTCTTATCATCTTCACTTAGTAAGTACTTCCCCCGTAGTTTGTTAACCATGATTAAGCCATCATACCCTTCGTCTTGCCACACGATGTTGCTGCCTGTACCCATAACCATCCAGGGCGACCCATGGTCGTGAGCATATTTGATATAACCAGGGATTTCTTCCTCGCTAGTTAAATAAACCAACCACTTGGCTAAGCCGCCAAGTCGCATACTGCTGTATAGTCGCAAATCAACATTCTCTAGGATATGCACTAGCTTTATTATAACTGCTTGTTCTACAATGGTTGAATATGCAAGACAAACCCGAATCCGCGCCTTTTCGGTCTTTGGGGAACAAACTAAAAGCTTTACGCGAGGCAGCCAAGGAAACACTTGTTGACGCTTCTGGTGCGGTGGAAATTGACCCAAAACAGCTAGCCAGCTATGAGCTCGGTCATGTCAGACCCACTGAAGACATCTTGCTTTTACTCATAAGTCACTTTGGCGCCAAAGATGATCAAGCTGTAAAACTCTGGAATCTTGCTGGATATGGTGTCAGTCGGGCCCCTTCAGTTCAGGTTTCAAACGATGATTTTGGTCCTGCTCAGTCCTATGAGGCTCCAAAAATATTATTTACCGATGTTGTAGATGTGATTGTCAACAACTATGGTGTAGTTATGAATTTTATGCAGGCCGCTGGCCCCGGTGTCCAACCCAACAGCGTAGCAAAGGTTGGCATGAGCCGTGAACATGCCAAAAGTGTCCTACGGATACTAGAAGTTACACTTGCACAGACCGAGCGAACCCTTAAGTCACCCAATAAAATGCCAGCGCCTGACAACTTTACCCCTGACGACAAGCCAAAAAACTGATATAATACCCCCGTTTTATTACAAGCCCGTGTAGCTCAGCGGATTAGAGCACCTGTCTTCGGAACAGGGGGTCGGGGGTTCGAATCCCTCCGCGGGTACCAGCGCTAATTTGATAATCTTCATGATTGTCAAATTAGCGCTCTTGTATTCTCGGCAGGGTGCGAACCGTGAAGTGAGCTACAGCGAACGGGGTTCGGACGCCAACGAGCCACGCACAGAAACTACCTCCTGGTTTTGAGCACGGCGAGTGCGTGTTGCGATAGCAACCATCCTATAGGTGTACCAAGTTTATAAAATCTTTTACTATTATTCGTCAGGCGTTGACTATGCTATTGCCTAGGGGTAGTCTGAAGCTGTGGTCATAACAAAAACAAACAACTTAACTGGTCGCCTGCCAAGGCTATGGGGCGCCAAACATAAACAACTAACCCCAGCTGATGTTCAAGAGGCAAGACACTACATTGCCAAATACTGGCCAAAACTCACCCGATACCATCCGCATGATAATGAAAATCTGATAGGCCTACCCAAACCTTACCTAGTTCCAGCTCACGAACAGGGCCATGAATTTGACTTTAACGAACTGTACTACTGGGACAGCTATTTTATGGTCCAGGGAATGCTCAACGAAACTAATAAAGAACTGGTGTTGGGAATACTCGACGATTTAGAAAGTTTGTTTAAACGCTATAAAATTATCCCAAACGCTTCCCGTACCTACCTCATGGGCCGTTCGCAGCCGCCTCTGCTTACTAGTTTTATAATGGATCTCTTTCATGCCTTCCGTCTGGACAAAGAATGGCTTGTCGAAAAGATCAACACAGCCAAGGAAGAGTACCAGGTGGTTTGGATGGGAAAAGCAAAACCCAACGCTCGTCAGACATACGAAGGTTTGAGCCGCTACTACGATGTAAATTACTTGGATAATTTGGCCGAAACCGAAAGCGGTTGGGACTTTACGCCGCGTTTTAACCATCACGCTCTTAATTTTCTTCCAATAGACCTAAACTGCCTACTTTATAAGTACGAGCGTGATTTTGCCGCTGCCGCCAGAATTCTCGGCGAGGATAACGAAGCAAATGATTGGGACAGGGCTGCACATGAAAGACTGCAAAAAATTAATCAACTAATGTGGAACGAAATACGCGGCTTTTACTATGACTACAACTATGTCAAAAAAAACCGCGGTGCTGTAAATTCGCTGGCTGCATATTTTGCCATGTGGAGTGGTTTGGCCTCTGAAAAAGCTGCTGCCAAAATGGTAAACAACCTGCGCAGGTTTGAAAAAAAGGGCGGTTTAGCCACCACCGACGGACCGCAAGTCGGCCAGCTGATGCCCGGAACAATGCCCATGCAGTGGGCCTATCCAAATGGCTGGGCTCCCTTGCACTTTGTTGTAGTCAAAGGTTTGCAGCGTTATGGATACCACGATCATGCCCAGCGTATTGCTATGAAATGGCTCAAAACCAACTTGGACTGGTTTAACCGACACGGTGTGTTCCTGGAAAAGTACAATGTAGCCCAGCCGGAAAAGCCGCCGCAAAAAGGTGTTTACCCATCACAGACTGGCTTTGGCTGGACTAATGCTATTTTTGAACGTTTTTGCCAGGACTTTGTTGACAATAATTAACAACACTTTTGGAATTTTACAAAACAGGGGTAGCGTGCTAATATTACGGAGTTAAAAATTCGGGCCTGTAGCTCAGTTGGTTAGAGCAGCGGCCTCTTAAGCCGCGTGTCGAGGGTTCGAGTCCCTCCAGGCCCTCCATTGAAAAAGACCTGCCTTGCGTAGGTCTTTTTCAATGGTTGTTCAAGTGTGAGATGAGAACTTTTAGGTTCGGGCGCCAAGGAGCCACGCGCAGAAGCTACCTCTTAGCTTCGAGCATGGTGATTGCGCCTGAGCGTAGCGAAATATCCCTCCAGGCCCTCCAAGCAAAATGTCTCGACTTCCGTCGAGGCATTTTGCTTGGTAGTTTGGCGGCTCGTGCCCGCGACAGAGATTTTTTGGGAGAAAATATCGTAGTCGTGGGGTCACGAAGCGAACCTTCGTGCCGTGAAGTGCTTCGAGCACTGACTGGTGGCGAAAGACGAAGGCGACTGCCTATTTGGGCTTCCGTTTATTAATTCTCGCCTCGCGTGCGGATTATCTATGCGCGATTGAAGTTTCATACTTTCAAGTATAAAATTCTTGCATGTTAGCTTCTCCCTATAAATTCAAGACTTTGATACTCTTCTTCCTGGCAACCTTTTTGGTATCTTGGGGAGTGTGGTTTACGACCGTCGCTGAGCAGGCAGGTATATTACACTTTCACATCCCACAGTCGCTGGCGTTCTGGTTCGGTTTATTTATCACAACTTACCTGGTCGCCTGGCTTACCGGCGGCTCTCGAGCTGTTAAGGACTTAGTTTATCGCGTACTCCGCTGGAAAACCAGTATTCCTCCTTATCTGATTGCTATTTTTCTACCAATAGCAATCGCCGGAGTAGCGTTTGCTATCACGTCAATACTCGGCAGTTCTCCTCAGGTCGGCAAGGGTTTGACTCTCGCGTCAATACCGATTACCTTACTAATTGAACTGTGGCTTTTCTTGATGACCGAGGAAACTGCCTGGCGTGGATTTGCCCTGCCACGACTCCAAAAGCTCCTCAGCCCCTTGAGTGCTAGCCTAGTATTGGGTGTGATTTGGAGTGTTTGGCATATCCCACTGTTCTTTATAGCCAATTCGTTTCAATCAAAGCTTCCGTTCGTCGGTTTCGCAATATCAACTGTCGCTATGTCCGTTTTCCTTACCTGGCTATTCAATAACTCGCGCGGTAGTGTGCTGATATGCGCAATCTACCACGCACTCACTGACATCTCCATTGCCTACTTCGGGATAATGGGTAACTTGACAGCATTTTGGGTTACAGTTGGTGTTCAAGCAGCTGTCGGTATCTGGGCTGGCTGGAGTTTATACCAGACTCAAGCTAAGCTACCAGCAGAAACAATTTATGCCGACAAATAAAACTTTTACTCGCAGCCCGGATCGCCTTTTTGCCTTTAGCGACGCTCTCTACGCCATCGCCATTACCTTACTGGCTCTCGAAATCAAGCTGCCGGCTGGCACTGACCTAAACTCAAGCATTGCTGTTTGGCAAGCTATTATCCATTCGGCTCCACACTTGCTGGCGTTCGTTATCAGCTTTCTTGTTATTGGTGTACTCTGGGTGAATAACCATCGTAAATACTCAAATATCGAGATGGTTGATAGTCGATTCGTCTGGCTAAACATGGCTTCATTGCTACTTATAGCGTTCATGCCATTCCCTACATCTCTTATTAGTAGCTCCTCTACGGTCGCGGCTACAGCGCTCTATGCTAGCGCCGTCGCAATCATAGGCATTCTGTCGGCGGTTACTTGGCACTATGCAGTAAACAAACAGCTCGTACCATGTCCCTCGCGCTCCTCTTATTACCGAGACCTTTGGGGCTCAATTTGCCTTTCAATTATTTTTGCCTGCTCAATTACCGTGGCCCCACTGGGAGCAGACGCGATGAAATATTTTTGGCTATTGCTGATACCTGCGCTCTGGCTAACTCGCAAAAAAGTTGCTGGGCCCTAGATAAGTTGCTAAGTGAACCGTAGGGTATAGGCTATCACAGCCGCAGCTCATTCGGATACCACGCCTCTTTTAATGGGCGTCTCAGACTTGAGTCCCTCCTGATCCTTCAATCCGCTTATACTTAATAAAGACTCTTTTGGGAATCTTTATGTTTGATAAAATTTAGAGATGGAGATAATAAAAAGTCTTAACCTTGGTTTAAGATTTTTACTTGAACTTTGCCTGCTAGCATCATTGTTTATTGCGAGTATCAATCTTATCAATAATTCAATACTACGATGGACGGCCGCGATTTGCCTGACGGTTTCAGCGGCAGGCATTTGGGGAATATTCGTTGCTCCAAAATCTCAACATTTATTGGACCTACCATATAGACTGTTTGTTGAATTAATTCTGTTTAGTCTTGCAACATTTATGCTTTATAAAGCTGGTTATCCAAAAATCGCAGTCGTTTTTATGGGCGTAGTTATAATCAACGAATTACTACTATTAATCTGGAAACAATGATGCAAATAGACCCCAATTCCCCAGCAACACATACAGCAAACATTAAAATAAATGCAACTCCCATAAGGATTTGGGAAATAATGTCAGATATAGAAAATTGGCCGAGCTGGAACGATGAAATTCAGACAACTAAACTCAATGGGAAGCTAGTAAAAGGAACCACATTTACTTGGAAAGTAGGACCAGGCACTATAATATCGACTCTAGAAATTGTAGATAAGCCCCAGTTTTTGGGCTGGTCTGGCAAGCTGTTTGGTATAAAGGCAGTTCACATATGGTGTATTGAGCCTAAAGGTAATAGCGCGATAGTTACTACTGAAGAATCTTGGGACGGTTTACTACCAAAAATTTTTACAAGTTACAGTAAAAAGACTTTGAAAAGGGCAATAGATAGTGGGCTTAGTCAATTGAAGGTTGCTACCGAAAGCTCCGAAAAGTAATTGCTATAGCATCCACGATGGCCCTCCAAACTATAAAAAATATTTCCAATAACCTTGTTATTTATATACAAAATTTGACTTGTTAATAAAATTATAAATTCTATACTTCCTCAGATGAGGCAACCAATTACTCAAAAACATGGATTCGGCTGTGGAGTCGCCTGTGTTGCGTTTGCAGCAAGTGTTTCTTATAACTATGCTATTCGGCGGCTTGGTGAAATCCCAGCTTCACTACTAGGCTTTACTTGCAAGGAACTGATCATGTGGCTAGAATCATCCGGTCATAACTACAAGTTTAAAAACCTAAAGCCTGGGTCGACAAAAAATATACAGCGATGGAGTTATAGTTTTCATTAAACGCTCCAAAAAATACCCATACGGACACTATTTAATTAGGCATAACGGCTACTGGATGGACCCATGGATTAGCCTTCCGTCTAACAACAATATCTTAAGCGCACGCTCGGGCTTTAGAAAACGCTTACCAGGAAGCCCAAGGTATGCACTTTTCCCAGAATCAGTACAGTAACTACACCATACTTAAGCTTTAACTGTCTTTGCTTTTGTTATCTTTATGGCCAAAGTGCTCAAGCGGGTTTAAAAAGGTGTCAACTACGTGCCCGCTAACTCCTTTTAGACTTAAACGCTTGGCGTGCTCGGCCTCTATTTTTTGGTGAAGTTTACGCATTGAAGCTGTTTGCTGAGTTTTTTCACGGAGCTTTTAAATTCTTCGGCAATTTCCAACAACTCGGTATCGGTTATATCTTCTAGACTTGCAAATGATTCGCGGGCGCCTCTACTGGATCTTATTAGTTCGTCAAGCTTCAAATGTATGGCTTGATTGTCGCGGTTTTGAGTATTTTGAATCAAAAAAACCATCAAAAACGTAACAATTGTAGTGCCGGTGTTGATGATTAATTGCCAGGTGTCCGGGGCTCGAGTCCCTCCAGGCCCTCCAATTTGGTCGTATATTACTACAAGATTTCAAACTGATAGGTAAGTAATGCCTACTTTTCGGTTTGCCACAGTATTCGGTCGATTGGGCCGTCACTAGACATTGATTTTATAAACTCGTAAGACTGTTCAATAATTTTCTCAAGTATTGGTAACTCAACATCATTTAGTTGTTTGATGTAAATACAATACCCAGTAACAGTGTGCTTGCCTAGTTTAGTCAGCAGCTTATCGTGACGGGCCGTGCCGTCCATAAGGTAAATGGTTATCTTACCTTTTCTTGGATAGAAACCAATGATAAAGTTGTCGCCTTCGCGTTTAGTGCCATATTTATAGTGATAGGTGTCAAACCCGAGAGTGCCGACATTCCACAACTTTGGCTCGAGACCGCTTATACGTTTCATTGTTTCAATAAGCACATTGATATCATGTACGGTTTGCTCATCGTTAAGCGAGGCTATATAATCTTTGACCGAGTCATCGTCGGCTGTTTTGTCCATAATCCATATTGTAGCGCCTCAGAGAAGCTTACTAGAATTATTTATGCACTCTGAACAATTATCGCAATATGTAAACGCTGACTATCTTGTATTTCGGTTGCTACAGCTCCCACGATGGCTCTCCAAATTGTTATTTGCAGTTGGATAGTTTTGATTGTTATTGCAATTCTGTTGTGTGCAGACACAGGGAAGAGCATAAGTAGTTTTAATAAAAACTAAGTGTGCAATATGCACAACTGTAAGGTATAATACACTCTAAATTTATAACTTGGTGGGCGCCTCTGCACCATGAAACGCATCCAACAAGTTTTTACCATCTGTATTTTGCTAGTATTTTGTTCGTTGCTCCTAGTTGCTTTTACTAAGCCGGTCTTTGCCGGAGGGCAAAATAAAACCGCTGTCTCTGGACCTTCATATTCTAATGAGCCCCAAAGCCCTAATGTTATAACCCAGGGTATAGTCGATGCAGCGGACAGGCTCAGTTATTCGCTTGCAATGGTAGAGACTGGGCTCGGCAAGGGTCTAAGTTCGGCAGGCAAAGTTAGCACAAAAGTTGTACGACAAACAGGCAAAACAGCTTTTGCTACCTCCAAAGCAACAGTCGCTGCAGGTGGAAAGCTTGCAAGCATTGCTTTTTCTTTACCAGCTTCAATCTTCCACATAGCTGTAGATAGTCTAAGTTTTGCAATCGGGTCTACCCCAGTAAGGGCCCTAACCAGGCCTGCCGACAATGCCCAAGTCCCAGTTATAGATTTAAATAATCCCGTGGAGCTACCTTCACCAACCCACCAACTTGCTGTTACAAAGGCCGCCGTACCTACTCTCAGCACTGCCGCAGGGGTATCTTGGCCGATCCACGGGGCGGTTACTACCGAATTCGGAGTGCCGCATTGGCCATTCCAGCCGACTCACACCGGTATTGATATTAGCGACGGTAAAGCACAAGGTATTACACCTATCCACCCGTTTGAACCCGGTATTGTGGTAGATGTCGTACACTCCGGCGTTGGGTTTGGCAATCATGTGGTTGTTGACCATGGAAACGGGTTAGTCTCGCTTTATGGGCATATGTTTAAAACAGCGGTTAGCAAAGGACAAAGAGTTGACGGCAGTACCGTACTGGGCTACGAAGGCTCAACAGGAGCCTCCACTGGTTCACACGTACATTTCGAAATCCATGTTAACGGAGTGCCGGTAAACCCGCATAAATATGTTGGGGGCAGCCCCTAAAGTGCGGTAAGCCGAATTGGCTAGAACTTTGATAGGATAGTAGGGTGAAATTCTTAAACGGTTCCGAACTGGCTGGATTTATTAAAGAGCGGCATGCTAGGCAAATAGTCCAGTTGCGTCGCCAGGGTGTTAACCCAAGACTAGCCATTGTTCAAACCAAAGACGACCCGGTAATAAACACCTATGTAAAGTTAAAGCAACAGTATGGTTTTGACATAGGGGTGGAAGTCGAAGTTTATAAAATTGAACAGAGCGAAACGAAAGAAATACTTAACAAGTTAAGCACTTCTAACAAAACCCATGGCATTATAGTCCAGCTACCTCTCAACAATCCATCAGAAACTGAAGAAATCGTTAATTTAGTACCACCAGCTAAGGATGTTGACGCCCTAGGAAAGAATTCTGATTTCCAGCCCGCAACACCAATGGCTATTCTATGGCTTCTCAGCGGTCACAACATAGAACTTGCCGGCAAGCATATATTACTAGTCGGTAGGGGCAGGCTAGTCGGAGCGCCTTTGGAAAAAATCTTCAAAGCCGCCGGATACAAGTTACTGATTGCCGAAAAAAATGACAACCTCAAAGCCATGACGGCTGAGTCGGACCTGATTATTACCGCAACCAGCAGCCCGGGGGTACTAACTTCGGAAATGATTCAACCTGGCACTGTTGTGGTGGATGCCGGCGTTGCCGGCGAAGAAGGCAAAACTGTCGGCGATGTTGAACCGGCGGTATATGAACGCAACGACATAGTAATCACCCCAAAGAAGGGCGGAGTAGGTCCGTTAACTGTTTGCGCACTTTTTGAAAACCTGCTTCTCGCAACAACTAAAAACCTGAACATGAAACCGAAGACGGAATATCGACGATCATATTAAAACTAAGTTTAAACTTTATCCGTCCGCAAAAAAGAGCCCGCCGATAACTAGCTAGACACGGGTACGGCTACTTTTTTTGGCAGCTGGTTATATGTATGCTGAACAACTGCCATGCCAATAACGCCAGTCAACCATAGCAGTACAAATGCCAAAACTCCTGAAAATTTACCCTTGGTTACCTGTTCTACGCCTTCGGAGTACTTCCAAAGATAATAAATATTAACTAATGGGATAATGATTAGCCATGTGGTTGGAACGCTTGCACCATTGGCGTTAAGTTCGCCACGAGTATTCGCATACCAAAAAATGCTATAAATCCCAAAAGTTATAATTGTAAATATAATTACTGCTACTACGCTACGCTGTTGCATACCGTCTCCCTATTAATAGTCTTGCTACTAGCCTACCTTGTAGCTCAGCAACCTGCAAGTCCTGTGGATGCTAAACTACTACTCAAGATGCAAAGAGTAAAAGTCGGGGTGTTCGACAGTGGAGTTGGTGGGCTATTGGTAGCCAGTGCCATAAAAAAAGCGTTGCCCAACCTTGATGTTGTTTACAAAGAAGACAGGGCCCATGTGCCTTATGGCACCCGTGGAATTGAAGAAATTCATGGGTTTGTTAAACCAATTTTTCAAAAATTCGTGGAAGAAGACTGCCGGGTTATTGTGGTAGCTTGCAACACCGTCACAACAAACCTGATAGAAAAATTACGCACAGAATTTTCAATACCAATGGTTGGCATGGAGCCAGCTGTTAAACCGGCGGCACAGAAAAGCAAAAGTCGTGTGATTACCGTTTGCGCCACACCCAGAACACTAGGTAGCAAAAGATACAAGTGGTTAAAGAAAACCTATGCAAAAAACATAGAAGTGCTCGAACCGAATTGTAGCGATTGGGCCGAAATGATAGAAACTCAATCAGTTGACCGCGACAAAATCGCAAAAATTATCACAAATAGCCTTCAAAAAAAATCTGACCAAATCGTTTTAGGTTGCACTCACTACCACTGGATAGAACAGCTTATAAAACAGCTAGCCAGCAACAAGGCGGACGTT
>CAYUXQ010000003.1:10278-24361 GCA_964448925.1 uncultured Candidatus Saccharibacteria bacterium
CAGCCGGAGAAACCAGTTATAGCTCAGCTTAAACGGGTACTTGCAAGGGTCGGTTAGCTAGACAAAAAACTCGAGTTATTTTATAATTATTGCAAATGAAAGAGCGCAATCAAGCGGAGCAGTTGCTGTGTTTGCCTGTAAAACTCAAAAAATTAGGTTCAATTGCCGCGGCTGCCGGTTTCGCATTTGCCGGAACTAGTAATTTGTCTGCAGCGGACAACCAGAACAATATTGTCTCTATCAGAGACGGGGCCATAGCCATAGGCGACAAGCCGTTCTTCCCAGTAATGGTCTGGCGTCAGTGCCCTCAGGAGGTGGAAGAAAATCTGGCCATAGGTGTAAATACTTTTGTGGGTAACGGTAACAGCTGTAGTCAATCCCAGCTACAAGAGACAGTTGCCAAGAGAGCCCATTTGATGCCAGAGTACCCAAACGCGGGCGGCAGAGCCAATGTTATTGGCTATCACCTGCTAGACGAACCAGACGGGAGCAAGACGTTGCCAGAGCTATTACCCACGACTCCAAGGGTAGCAGAGACCGGCCAGCTGGTATTGCAGACACTTTCTATGCACTTCGCCAGGGAATTACCCAAATTCTATGTACCGGAAAGTAGTATCGGTCCCAAAGAAATAGACGAGGAAGATTATAAAAAATACATTTCAAACAGCGATTTTGTGGGTACTGACATCTACCCGCTTAGCCACTCTTGCCATGTAAACGGAGTTAGTTTTACTTCGGTTTATGATTACCAGCGGCAACTCAACAAGTTGGCCGCCGGGAAACCAACTTTTCAATGGATAGAAGTTAATTCTATAGAAGGCTTGTGTGGTGAGGACCCTGTAGCTCCAGACCAAACCAATGCCGAAGTCTGGATGAGTATTGCTGGCGGTGCCAACGGTGTGGGATATTTCACCCACAGCTGGAAAAATGGCCAGTATTCTCGGTTTGATATAACTGAACAAATGATGGCTCGGCTAACTAAGACCAATGCCCAAATTCAAAAATTTAAGCCGCTTCTGACTGCTCCGCAAGTGGGCTATGCATCTGCCGAAAAGGAAAAAGTGAAAATAGGCGCCCGGCAATATGAAAGCCAGCTTTATATCATAGCCGTTAATTCTAGTGCTGAAGACGCCCTCTGGAACAAAAAAAACAAGAATTTCCAGGGCATGTCGTTAGGTCAGCTGGGCACCAAGCGTGTTATAACGGCCCATCAGGGCCGCTTCAGGGATGCGTTTAAGCCTTACCAAGTAAAAATATACAAAATGATTAACACCTCCCGCTAACCCGTGCCCATACCCGTGTTTGTTAGTGTTTTATTGCACTTTTTAAGCCGATCGGCTAAAAAAGTGCAATAGTCTCAGAGTGGTTTTATGTGCGGGTGCGGGGTTGTTAAACCAGGTTTTTGACTGCGGATTTGAACTGGTTGCCACGGTCTTTATAGTCCTTGAATAGTCCAAAGCTGGCGCAACCGGTCGAAAGTAGTACGGAGTCGCCGCTGCGAGCGGCTTTTCGAGCGGCTCGGACTATTGCCGGCATATTGTTCAGTCCTTCGATAATGTCGTTATAACCTTTTTCGCGGAGCAACCTAGCAATAGCTGGGCCAGTTTTACCTATTGCTATTACTTGGCGGATATCTTGGGTGGCGACTTCGTCGGTTAGTTCTTCAAAAATTGCCCCTTTGTCTGAGCCACCCAAGACTAACACCTTGGGACCGGATACAGCTCGCATGGCCACAATTGCCGTTTCGGGAGTGGTACCGAATGAATCATCGTAGTATTTTACGCCCTCTAGCTCACGCACAAGCTCTAGGCGGTGTCCCAGCCCTTTAAAGCTAGACAACACAACCTCGGCCTTGTCAACACTTCCTAGGGCTTCGTGGACAGTCGTGAGAGCGGCACAGATGTTTTGTAGGTTGTGTTCACCCAAAAGCTTTACCCTGGATTTGTGGATAACTTCGTGGTGGTTGTACCCCATCAGTATCATCCCATCCTCTCTGACAAAAGCCCCAGGTGCTTTGTCGTAGGGGACTTTTTTGCCGGGAGAGCGGCCGGCTATCTGGCGGGAAAGCTCGTTACCGGAGTAGTAAACGGCCTTGTCGGCGCTCCTTTGCAGAGCAAACAGCTTGGCTTTGGCAGTTGTGTAGTCTTCTAGGTCTTTATGCCAGTCCAGGTGTTCTGGCACTACCATCAAGCAGACCGCTATATGCGGAGCTATTTTGATGTCAGACAGTTGAAAACTAGAAAGTTCTAGAACCACCCAATCAGTCTTTTTAACTTTCGGCAGCATTTTGAGTGGAGCTATACCTATGTTCCCGCCAAGATGGACGGTTTTTCCCTGAGCCTCGAGCAGCTTAGCAATCAGAGTAGAAGTTGTGCCTTTGCCTTTTGTGCCGGTAACTCCTATGGTATGAACTGATGGGCATTTAGTTAAAAACTCATTTAGGCTAGTGGTTATTTTACCTTTGATGTTTGGACTGTCTGGATTTTCGGCAAGAATTTTACGAGGGTTAAGCCCGGCAGTACGGACAATTAGATCAAAATCATTCAGGTTTTTCAGATAGTCGGAGCCTAGTCGAGAATAGTATTTTTTAGGAATTTTTAGGTTGGTATCAATGTCGCAAATAGTTATGTCATGTCCCAGCCTGCGCCAGTATTCGGCCGAAATTCTGCCTTCTACTCTATAACCAACAATAGCCACCTTCATTTTACTAATATGATACAGCCTCTAGTGTGAAAGGGGCTAATTATAGAAAAGTTTTTACTACTTCGGCGACTTGGCGGGGGGTCATTTCGGCCTTAACTATAAACGCACTGACTCCGAGTTTTTTAAGGCTGTCGGGTGCTTCTTGTTCGCCAATGTTGGTCAGAACAACAACTTTTGTGGACTTACCCCATTCGGTAGCCCGCATTTTCTGCAACATTTCGTCGCCGTTCATTTCGGGCATCATTAGGTCTAACAAAACTACATCGGGCTTCATGGCTTCGCAGAGTTCTAGGCCAAGTTTTCCGTTTTCGGCAATTTCGACTTTGTAGCCATCCGCTTCAAACTTCATGCGGTACATCTGGGCAATAGCTAAGTCGTCTTCTACAATCGCAATTTTAGGCATGTTACTTAAATATTACACCTTATGGGATGGGCAGTCTATAATCCTATTCAATTTATTCTCTGTAGTGGGATAAGGTTTAGGTAGGCACTTAAGTAGTTTGTTATGATAAGTTTATGACCTCTGTTGATAAGGTGTGGGTGATTGTTTTTAGGTATCATGTAGGCCAGCGTGAATATTTAGCCCTGAAGCCGAATCCAGAGCCTAGCAGAAATACGGATTATTATGTAATCACTGGCACGATTGAAAAAGGTGAGACTTCCAAACAAGCAGTTGTACGGGAAGTTCAAGAAGAAATTGGGCTAGTGCCGAGCAAAATAATAAATCTGAACAAGAAAATTTTCTATCAGGATAAATTCACAAATGAATCCGTTGCAGAGGTATGTTACGGAGTTGAAGTGGAAGGCGAAATAAAAAAATTAAATGAAGAGCATGTAGATTTCAAGTGGTTTTCTAGAGACAACTTTATTGAAACAATCTGGTGGGAAGGTTCGAGAGCTGAACTTCAAGCCATTGTTGATAGTATTAGACCTTGAATACTAAAAATATAACCCGCTACTTATTGTAGCGAGAAAGGGTTTCTGCTACCACATCTGCTACTTGCTTAGGAGTGGAATGGGCCTTGACAATGTACTGCTCAACCCTAAGCAGTTTGAGGTCCATGGAGGCTTCAGATTGACTGACATTAGTCAGCACTATTACTAAAATATGTTCGCCCCAATCGGTCTCTCGAAGACTTTTTAGCATTTCTTGACCACTCATAACTGGCATCCGCAGGTCTAGCAAAATGAGGTCGGGTTTAAACTTTTCGGCCAGCTTTAACCCTTCGGCGCCATCTGTTGCTTCGGTAACATCAAAGCCTTCAGCTTTAAGTTTCATTGCATACATCTGCCTTATAGGCGGGTCGTCTTCTACCAGGAGTATCTTAGGCATGCTGTTTATGTTTTATCATTGACTTTCACCCCATTATACGCTATAATGTGCACTGTTCGTAAACAAGCACATTTTCGTAATAAGCGCATGTCTTTACTAGAGAAACCTATCTCTAGCTAGGACATGCGTTTTCAATTTCATTAATCATGAGCATAGACCGTTTATATCAGGAACCAGGGACGCCCTCCATTGATGTGGTGGGCAATGCTATTACTGATGAGTCTGGATCGGAGAACCCAACTTTAAATTCTGAGAATCTGGTTCAACAAGACGAATCATCTAAATCAAAGTTAGATTGGCTCAGGAAACACCAGCTTAAACTTGCTCTTGGCGGACTTGCTACGAGCGGTGTTGTTGCACTAGCAAATGATTTCAACACCACGAAGCACCAACTAATTGAAGCCGCTCCTTGGATGGCTACCTCACTGGCTGCCTCTGAAGTTGCCTGGATAGGGGGTGCTGCAATGATGCTGGCAGGAGTCGGTGCCAAAATAGGAAACCCACTCAAAATACGCAGCCGTATGCTAGAGATTGCAAAAAAGGCCAACGACAGCAAGACATTTAAAGCGGGTTTTATAGTCAATGCTTCGGCAGCGGTTGGTCAGTTTGGCATACTCACCGCGGGTATAACAACTGAACTTCCACCAAAGTCATGGGGGTTATTAGCAGTTCCGGCTATGGACATTGCCTCTACCCTAGCTATCAGAGATGTCATTTGGCAAGGAATGAAAAGAAACTCACAGGTAATTAATAGTGTGGAAGAACTTGAAGCTCCAACAGATGAGCAAGTAATCAGTCCCGATTCAACATATGAAGATCCCCTAACTAGCAGCCTTGAAATAAATGAACCTGAGCCAAAGGTAAAAGTACGAAATGCAGTATTCGAAGATGTTCCTCGCCTCGCAGAAATAGATTTGCAGAGATATAAAAGAGTTTATGGTCAGACACCACCTACCACAGAGGAAGTTGAAGCTATGTTTACAGAGCGGCTAACTAATGCTACGCCAGAGTGGATGTTTGTGTGTGAAGTCGATGGCCAGGTTGAAGGCTTTGTAACCGGATTCAGGACAAATAAACCGATTGAAGAGTTTATATCCTGGGAAGAATCAACAGCAAACGGAACACTTAAAGATAAAGTAGATCCAGATGGTAGGTACGGATATATAGCCAACCTTACAGTTAATCCAGTAGCCACAAAACTAGGTGGCGAAGATATGTTAATGGTCAACTTGCTTGCCAAAGCTGTCAAGGAGGGCCTTGAGTACGGCTATTTTATTAGTCGTATACCTGTTTTTGCAGCACATTTAAAAAGAAATATTAGGCAAAGAGGATTGTCAGAGGCAGACTTAACGCCGCACATGATTGATCAGTTTGCTAATGAATATGTTAGATCCAGGGAAATAGTTGACGGTAAAGAAGTTGCTACAGACTACGAACTTAGGATGTATGAGGAAGCCGGGTTCCAGATGGGGCGGCTTGTTAAAGATGCATTTCAAGATCCACAGTCCCACGATTATGGGGTTCTGTTTACAACACCTATTCCACCCAACAATAAAGTCCTGAAACAAATTAAGCCGCTTAGGTCAACAATGGCCTCGGTGTTAAGATTTGCTTCCAAGCACCCAAAACTACTTAACAAGATTGTTTAACCCAGATGAATAATAACTCGGTAGTAAAAACCCAAAAATTCAACCTAGAATTTGCGCACATATATACCGATGAAAAAATAAGCCCAAATCATCTAGCTAGTGCTGACATGGTAATGGAAATTACTTCAGCATCTCCGGATATCAACTATGTATCATCGATACTAATCGACAACTATAACGCTCACGACGATGGGTTTGACATTCAGAAGTATCTGGGTAAGTTAGAAGACCATGGTGTTAAGCCCGACTTTTATGCGCTCGAATCAGACTTAATACCAGCTGCTGAAGATTTGTTAGCTTCGATTACAAAACCAAAAATTCTGAGGATGCACAGATCCTATATTGAGCGTAAAGGTAAGTACCCATGCTCTCTTCTAACTGCTGCATGGTATCTAATTAGACTGGGAGCAATCGACCACACAGGAATTATTAAAGTTAATAATACTTCCCTTAAGCCGTCGGATATAAAATCCGATAGATTAATAAATGTTCTTCCCACCACATTTCAGGAAATAGAAAAAGACGCGCACAAGCTAATTAGTTATACCAAATATGCAGAAATGCGGTATCTAATTCAGCCAGTATTGTTTGACGAAATAGTTTCGTTTCGAAGAGGATTTGTTCCAGAAAGAGTCTAAAAAATACAACTTCAAAACTGATAGAATAAGCTTATGCTCATGGCTTTCGTTGTCATACTGGTGGCACTTACCAGCATATTGCTCGGCTTAATTGTCTTTTTGAGAAATCGCCGTTCAGCGTTCAATGTCGCCTTTGCAATATTCGCAGTTCTCTTAGGACTATGGATACCATCAAACTTTTTTGGTTCCTATTACGAAGGAAGCCACAACTTAAGTCTGTTTTTCTACGCAGATTTTATGCTAGCTCCTCTAATGGCTCTTGCATTTGTATATTATGGATACCAATCCTTCAAGCACTACAAAAGCATAACTCTCTCTAGTAAGCCTATAATATTTACAGCCCCCTTGGTTCTAGTAGTTGTATTGAGTCTTTCTGCAGTATTACAGCTCGTTGCGACTCCTGTGGTTACCAAGACAAATGTTATTGCAGCAAAACAATCCCTTTATTGGCCCTACATTGTATCACTTGGAATTATGGCAATTTTGGGATTGTTGTTAGTTATTTATTCCAGCCTGACGGCAAACAAGACCTATAAAAATCAGACAAGGATAGTGTTAATTGGCATTATTATTGCTTCTATACCACTACTGCTGTCCAATGTTGTTTTAACAAAACTCAAATTTGCCCAAACACTTTCATATCTGGGTGCACTGATTCTTCTTATTTCACTCAGTTATTCAATTATTAAGCACAAATTATTTGATATTAAACTGGTAGTTGCCAGATCTTTGGCGTATATATTAGCTCTTGGTACTTTGTCTCTTACTTTCGGTGCTATTCTCTTGGCTATTTCCTCATTATTCTTCAGCGAAAGCGACATTTCACTTGAGATCAAGGCCACCTTTATTTTTATCGCACTTCTTCTAGCTTTTCTTTTCCAGCCACTCAAAAAATTCTTCGACAGACTTAGTAACAGTTTGTTTTACAGGGATGCTTATGATTCGCAGGAACTACTTAACAGCCTTAACCGCTCTTTGGTAACCACTATAAATCTGGAGGAGCTGCTCAACCGTAGTAGTAAGATAATCGGCGATACTTTAAAGACAGAATACTGCGA
Organism: uncultured Candidatus Saccharibacteria bacterium; assembly: GCA_964448925.1. Lineage (GTDB taxonomy): Bacteria > Patescibacteriota > Saccharimonadia > Saccharimonadales > UBA10212 > JAYTJL01. The sequence continues at coordinate 17,660 of CAYUXQ010000003.1, forward strand.
ATTTGCCATTCGAAGAGGTTCAAAAGCTCCTCTTGGGCTCGTAGGAGCCCCTCAAAAGGATTTTGACGAGGAAGCTCTCAATAACCTTGCTTCAGCATCAAACCATGTTTCTAACAAGACTGTAGTGGCTGACGAGCTAGCTACAAACGGGCAACACTTAAAAGAACAGATGCAAAAAGCTGATGTGGCTGTTTTGTTAAAATTACAGGGAAAAGTGCAGGGGCACACTCAGCACCCCGGTTACATCTTATTGGGGCAAAAAAAGAGCGGTGGGCTTTTTTCTTCTCAGGATATTCAAATATTGGAAATCATAGCTGACGAACTGGTGATTGCTGTCCAAAATGCTTTGAGATTCGAAGAGATTCAGCAGTTTAACATTACTTTGCAGACAAAAATTGAAGCCGCCACTAAGCAGCTAAGGGTTACGAATGCCAAGCTAAAGGCCTTAGACGCTGCCAAAGATGAATTTATTAGCATGGCGTCCCACCAGCTAAGAACACCCCTAACAGCCATAAAAGGCTACCTGAGTTTGATTCTAGACGGCGACACTGGCCCGGTTAAAAAAGATCAAAAAGCCATGATTCAGCAGTCGTTTGACGGTGCACAGAGAATGGTTTATTTAATAGCCGATCTTTTAAATGTATCCAGGATGCAGACAGGCAAATTTGTAATAGATGCACATCCGGCCAACCTGTCCGAAATGATTCCAGGTGAAATGGCTCAGCTAAAAGAACAGGCCGAAGCCAAGCAAATCACTATGAATTTCCAAAAACCACAGAAGTTCCCTTGGCTAAACCTGGACGAAACCAAAGTGCGCCAGGTAATTATGAACTTTTTAGACAACGCCCTTTACTACACCCCCAAGGGTGGGCAGGTCGATGTGAAGCTACTTGATGGCACCGATTCGGTGGTATTTGAAGTGACTGACACCGGGGTTGGAGTACCAAAAGCTGTTCAACACAACCTGTTTACCAAATTTTACCGCGCCGACAATGCTAGAAAGATGCGGCCAGATGGTACTGGTCTGGGACTATTTATGGCCAAAAAGGTGGTTGTAGCCCAAGGGGGAGCCATTATTTTTAATAGTGTAGAAGGTAAGGGTAGTACATTTGGTTTTAGTTTTCCCAAAAAAACTCTAATTGCAAAGTCTCCTCAAGCCTCCTTAAGCAACACTATAGATTGATAATAGGGCTGTTGACTCCTTGGCGACGGGAGCCGCGAACGCGGAATAGTTGATTTGCTAAATATCGCATAAGCCAATATAATATCGCTCCGTTAGAGGTAATGCGCCTCTCTCGCCGTTAGGCGAGGTGAGTTGAAGCCCTCTAGCAGGACTTTAACTTATACAGTTTACGAAAAACGAGGCGAAGCGAGCAGCGAATGTGGACGAGCACCAACAGTGTTCACTGGCCGCTGCTACCACCGTCCTCACGCCCGACGGTCTCGGAAAAGCCGTCTGGGCGGGCAAGGGGCTTATGTGAGCTCACAACCTCCTCTCCCTGTGTCGAAGAGGCCTTCGGGCCTGCGTGCTTCGACCAATAGTTGGAAAGAAGGGTTCACATATAGCCCCAACCCTTTAAGCAACCGCAAGGCTTTCGTACCCACGGTAGACAGAGGTGAACGCCTTAGCGGGGCAATAAGTTCTGGCTCGCAGCCCCCAATGCGATGCCAGACCGGGAGTATTCTCCCGGGGTAAGCGGCGGGCTCCGGCGAGGACCCCCTACCTCGTAGTGCCGGAGCCAGCCGCGCTCTAAATTTCCACCTCTCTATCAGTTTGAGAGAGGTGGAAAAAAACCGGACGGCCCACATGCGTGGGGAGTGACGGCGTGGGCCGTCCGGTAATTAGGTAATTAGAAATTTTTTGTAGGCTGTCGCCAAATAAGTCCATTTTTTAACCCCCAGCTCCGGCGGGTCGCAGTACGCTTTTTTCGTAGTACTCCCCGCTGTCAATATCAGAGCGGGGGTTTTTTAATTATTCCAATTACCTAAATACATTGCCAAGCACTAATATTGACCACCAGGCATAATCATGTTAAAATCTATCTAAATCTGGGAGTTCTTTTAGTGTTGCTTCCAAAAGGACTTTTACAATCTGTTAAAAACAATTAAATCAGCTAGTTAGAGTACGCAAATCGAGCGTTGAACCCAGTTTGCTGGTGTACCACTCCTTTTACATACTCTTAAGGTTTTTGCATTTTTTAGATTTACTTTTTCGTTTCTTTCGTTTTCTTCGAAAGTTTACCCTGGACAACTCAACCTACGACCGTTCTTGAGCATAATCAAGAGCAACGGTAAGTCGTCATCTGCGGAAAACTACAACCCCCCAGGAGGGGAAATGAGTGCCAAACGGAAGTTGTTTCTGGCAGTCATGGCGCTTTGCGTCGTGACTGTCGGCGGTGGCAGTACCTACGCCACTGCCAACTCGGCGGCGCCCGCTTTCAAGTGGCGTGTTGTCAACGGAGCGCCGTACGACAACCAAGGTATTCACTCTGCGCCCGAGGCGGGCGTGTTTGCCATGTCCGCCAAGGGCCAGAAAGGTGGGCTTCTTCTGGGGCTATCAAAAGCTCAGATGAAAACTGTCTTTAGGGCGACAATCAACCCCTGTACCATCCGGTACGGGCAGATGCTGAGCAAGATGCTCTCGGCAGGCGGCGTGGTGAAGACCAACGCCGTCATGCTCGACCCGCGTTACAGGTCGGGGCTGAGTGCGTACTGCTTCTCGGTGCCCGCCGGGAGTGTGTTGAAGGGAACCACAAAATCACCCGAAAGGGTGACCAAGGTGGTCAAGCACGCCGACGGCAGCAAAACCACAACCATCAGCTGGATAGAGACGACCTCTATGGTCGTTACCTATCAGAAGGTGGTTATCCCCACCATCTGCGCCAACATGGGACTGATGGGCACATGGAAGCGTGTCGTCAAGATGTCAGTCCGCAAGACGCGGACGGTGGAGGTTCCGGCCAAGCAGAAGCCGACGCCTGCTCCCACGCCGACTCCGACACCGCCCGTGACCCCTCCGGTCACACCACCGGTGGTGCCACCGACAAACCCGATTTCGAACTCGTGCGAGGTCGTCTCGGCTGTACTGGCGGCTGATCGTCATACGCTGATGGTCACCACTCGCTACACGGGCCAGCCGACGTCTCAGTCGACGATCGACTGGGGAGACGGCTCGAAGTCGTCGTTCACGACACCCGCGACCCATCTGTACGACAAGGACACGGGTAGGCGGGTCACGGTCACGCTGGTCTACGCCGACGGCTCACCAAATGCCGTCTGCAACACCGACTGGCAGGCACCGCCGACCCCGCCAGTGGTGAAGCCTCAGCATCAGTGCGAGGTGACGGTGGAACCGTCCGTTGAGGTCAAGACAGGCCAGACGGTCCACTTGGTCATCACGGCCGGTGGCCTAACCTCCGGGAACCCCCAGATCACCTGGGAGCCTGGTGTCACCAACGATGTGCCGTACTACGCGTTCGACAACGCTGGTACCTACATTGTTACGGTCGCGGTGCGCTACAGCGACGGCGCTTCGCCCAGCCAATGCTCGGTGAGCATCGTCGTCAAGCCGTGTCCGCCGCCTCCGGTGGTGGATGTCTGCCCGAACCTGGACGGCGTCCAGGAGTCCGTGCCCGAAGGGTATGAGCTCAAGGGTGACAAGTGCGTTCCATGTCCGCCGAAGCCGCCGGTGTGCAAGCCGGGGACAGAGTGGAATGAGGATACTCAAAAGTGTGAGTGCCCTCCGCCCCCGCCACCGAAGTGCGACGACGGAAAGCAGTGGGACTCAGGTGCGCATTCGTGCAGGCCGTGCCCACCCAAGGGCGACCATGGAGACGACAACAACCATGGCCACGATAGGAGCCACGGTGGCAAGGACAACAACGACAAGGGCTCCGGCGGAGGCTGGAACCACAACGGAAAGAACGAAGGAGGAGGTGGTAAGAAGGGCAAGTAGCCCTTCAGTCTACTAGATGCAAAGAGCGCGTCCAGCCCATAGCCTTCGGGCTATGGGCTGGGCAAACTCTCAAAAAATGTTGTGAACTCTAACTAGGCGATTTAAGGTGGAATAACAGCTTGCAATAACCACAAGCTTTATTGTGTTATATATTGACTTTTTAAAGCGATTGTGGTAATGTTAATACATCCTCGCTTTTACGCGAAACAGAGGTGGAGAACTTCTTAACGGATAGCGGGAGAGGTAGTTTTACAACTTATCTACATACAAACTGGATAGTTAAAGGGTTTTAACCCTGTAACTGACTATATTTTTAAGAGACGGAGAGTCGCTGATTTTTACATCTGATGCTACGCGCCTTTGAGCTAAATCATTTTAGCTTTGAAAGGCGCGTGGTGTCGGTCTGATCAGCTGGCACCCGCCTCTTAAACAACCCCGATCGAAAGGATAGGTGAGTAGGATGACGCGCTTCATGCGCATGATTCTCGCCCTGACCGCGGTCGGGGCACTGGCCGCAGTCGCGGCAACCACCGCTCTGGGCGGCACCGGGCAGCCGGTGTACGCCTACTCGGCGATGGGTACGACCGTCACGGACAAGTCTGTGACGGTCGAGGGAAGTCACCAGAAGGATGTTGTCCTTCTGGCTGACAACCCAGTCGTGGAACGCATAAACACGCGTTCCACAGGCTGTCATTGGACGAAGGGCCCCTGGGGCAATTCGTACAAGACAGCGGTCGGCAAGACGGTCTGGTATGTCGAGACCGTCCCCGGTAAGCTGTGCCCGTCCAAGACTTCGCCTACGGGCTGGGTCAAGGTAGCGGGCGGAAAGACTGGCCGAAATTGCCGAAACCCGGCCAAGGAGGGCATGAAAATGCCCGGGCCGGTAGTACGAAAGAAGGTGAAGATTGTAAAGGCCTTCACTTTCTCGGCAGTTGTCAAAGTCCGGGCGGTTGTCTCGGCGAGCGGTTCGGCTTTCGCCGAGTGCTCGACGAGCGTCGGCTCGGCGCGTGCCTTTGCCTCTGCCTACGGCTACGGACTTGCTACGGCGAGTGCGTCTGCTAAAGGCAAGACAAAGGTGCGGGCGCTGGCAGCAGCTTCTTCTTTGGCCATCTCGATGGTTAACGAAGAAGATGTTCGGGCTTCTGCCCGAGCCAGCGTGGATGTGAACTTGAGAGCGACGGCCTCGGCCGTCTGCACTGGTTCGCCTCCACCGGTGTCACCACCACCGCCGGGGGCTCCGACGCCGCCGGGGGCTCCGGCTCCGCCAAACCCGCCCCAGGAGGTGTGCCCGCCGAACACGACGGGGACACCACCGAACTGTGTGCCGTCGAAGGACGGGACGCAGGGGCCCGGTACAGGAACGCCTGGTCAGCCAGGCGGACCTGGTGCCGGGGGCAGCCCCGGTCCGGGCGCTGGACCGATGTGTCGGGACGCTTCTGGGGACTTGGTCCCCGGGACGCCCGATGCATCGGGCAACTGCCCGGGCGTGAGCTCGGGCGGCACAACCGGCGGAACAACGCCGGCCGGCCCGACTCCGCCCCTGTTTCAGGGGCAGTGCCTGGACCAAACCACCAAGCAGCCCCGGGACCCGCTTCCGGGGGAAGTGAAGGACCAGTTCGACTACTGTCTCGTGCCGTAGTCGAACTGCAGATAGTCAGTTACGAGGCCCGTCCGCTGATCAAGCGGACGGGCCTCAACCGATCAATTTAAAATCCATTAACTATCCGGTTTGGAAAAACAAACTTTTGAACTTTTTGCTAACTAATTAAATTAATTTAACAGATTACTAGAAGGAGTTTTTACTACTATGCGTAAAAAACTTGCTTTGGCTATTGCTTCGGCTGTAGCCATCGTAGCTGTCCCTGTGGCCGTTTGGGCTGGGTTTTCGCCTGCCAACCGTGCAACATTTCAGTGTATTACCCCCACCAACTGTCCTGGTGCCAACTACCCAACCTTTAACTCGTTTACTAACGCGCCTAACTACGGCGACGAACGAGCCTTTGTAGACGCCAAAGATGCTACTAACACAGCCTCTGGTGGCTACCAAGATAAGATGACCGTACAAGATGGTCAAAAAGTTGTAATGCGTATTTATGTGCATAACAACGCCAACCCGGCTGCAATCGGCGAAAGCGCCGCAACAGCTAAGAACACTCGTTTGCAGGTTCTGCTGCCTACCAGTGTTAAAACTGCCAACAGCGCGTCTGCCAGCATTAGTGCTGACAACGCCAATCCTGGTACTGTAAGCGACACTGTTGACTTTGAAGGGGCTAACCCGTTTAGCCTAGCCTTTGACCGCAACAGTATGGTTCAGGTAACTTACCGACCAAATGGCACAGGCGACTATGTAACTCGTAGCCTGCCTGGTGCTGTTTTTGCAAACGACCAAACTCTAAACGCTGCTTTGGGCGACTGGAAGGGTTGTTTTAACTACGCTGCGCTGATTACCGTCACCGTAGTCGTTAAAATGGAGCACCCCAAGCCCCCAGTAGCTAAGTTTGCTTGTACTAAGTTAGACGCTGTTCAGGTAAGCCGCAGCCGATACGACTTTACTGCTACAGCTACCGCCGAAAACGCAACTATCAAAAGCTACAACTTCACTGCTAAGAATGCAGGCGGTGCCGTAGTCGACATCAAGACTGTCACCACTAGTGCCACAAGCGCCAAGTACGCTTTTGACCAATCTACCCCAGGTACATATACGGTAAACGCCGTTGTCAACACCGACAAAGGCAGTACCAACCCGG
>CAYUXQ010000003.1:24461-30730 GCA_964448925.1 uncultured Candidatus Saccharibacteria bacterium
GGTACATATACGGTAAACGCCGTTGTCAACACCGACAAAGGCAGTACCAACCCGGGTGACTGCACCAAAAGCGTAAAAGTAGAAAAACCAACACCAGAAGTTAAGTTTGCTTGCACCGGTCTGGACGCCGTTCAAAATAGCCGAACCAAGTTTACTTTTACAGCACATGCAATGGTACAAAATACCTCTGTTAAGTCTTACGACTTCGTTGCTAAAAATGCTAGCGGAGAAGTTGTAGATGGGCAGAAAGTTGAAACCAACGCCCTGAGTGCTGACTATGTTTTTGAACAGTCCAACGCTGGCGACTATACAGTCTACGCCGTTGTCAACACCGACAAAGGCAGTACCAACCCGGCTGACTGTAAAAAGACTATCAGCATCAAAAAACAGCCGGTAACTCCGGTTTACACCTGCAACTCCTTGAGCGTAACACCTGGCACTAACCGCAGTATTACCGCTACGGTTAACTACACTGCCGAAGGCGGTGCCAAGCTAACTTCTGTTACCTACGATTTCGGTGACGGAAGCGCGCCTTTGCTTTCTGGCAATACAACTGTGCACTACACTTACGCCAAGGACGGAAACTATGTTGTTAGCGCTACCCTAGCGTTTAATGTTGACGAAGTCATCAAGACTGCTCGTTGCACCGCTTCGGTTAGTGTAACAACTCCGCCTGTTACTCCTCCTGTAACACCTCCAACACCTCCAGCACCTCTTCCTAACACTGGTCCTGGTGCGGTTGCCGGTCTGTTTGCTGGTGTTAGCGCACTTGGTGCGGCTGGCCATTACCTGGTCTCACGCCGACGCGGTTAACAAATATATTGGTAAAATGAGCGGTCTCTGGCCAGCAGCGTAGCAAATCCTGAAGCGAACCAGTCTGCAATCAGATTGTTGAGCATCAAGAATTTGCTATCGCTGCCTGCACCGTACTAAAACCTGATCGGAACAGTCTGCAATCAGATTGTGAAGAATCAAGCTTTTAGGATGGTGTGGATAAGCAGTTGCTTTTTCCCCAGTTATCTGCTACGGTACTTTCTAGAGTAGTAGTGACTGACCGCTCTAAAATAAAAATTTGAAATTAACATATCAAAGACCCTCGCCGGGTTTGTGACTGAAGTGGAGAAGGCGAGGGTTTTTTGATACCCCAAAACAGATAAAATGTGCTAGAATCTAATCTGTTAGCGGTCCCATCGCCGCGTCACAACAATCCTTCAGCTTGCGCTGCAACCATCAATAATCAATAATTGCTCGTTGAACTCCAGCTTACGGACTTTGTTCCTTTAAAAACTAATAACACATGTTCGCTGGTCCCATCGTCTAGAGGTTAGGACACCGGGTTTTCATCCCGGCAACAGGGGTTCGATTCCCCTTGGGATCACCAAATTATTACTGTTATTAAACGCTCAAAAACTATAAACTAGAAACTAATGATTCATGCAGGGTGGGAACTTGTTCGGTAAAAAGACCGTTAAAGATATTGACCTAAGCGGCAAAAGGGTGCTTTTGCGAGCTGACTATAATGTGTCTGTAAAAGACGGTAAGGTAATAAATGATTACCGGTTAACTCAGTCTATTCCCACTATTGAGTACATTTGGCAACAATATCAGTCGAGCATTATGATAGTGTCGCATCTGGGCCGCCCGGAAGGTAAGCCAGATAAAGCCTATAGTCTGGAGCCGGTAGCTAGACACCTTAGCAAACTACTAGGAAAAGAAGTAAAGTTTGTTAGCAACTGTATTGGCGAGGATGCTCAAAAGGCCTGTGCTGAACTAGGCCCAGGGCAGATACTGATGCTTGAAAATGTTCGATTTCACCCTGAAGAAGAAGCAGATGATAAAATTTTTGCCGAAGAAATAGTTAAAACTACCGGTGCTGAAATATTTGTTCAAGACGGTTTCGGTGTAGTACACCGAGCTCACGCCACCACGCATGCCATAGCTAAACTATTGCCGGCCGTTGCTGGCCTGCTGCTTGAAGCAGAGGTTGGTACTATCACTAAAGTAATGAAAGAGCCAGAGAGACCTCTATTGGCTATTGTTGGTGGGGCCAAAATATCTGACAAAATTGAGGTGCTACGAGAGTTTATTGATTTGGCAGATACAGTTGCTGTGGTAGGCGCGATGGCCAATAACTTTCTGTCAGCTGAAGGTAGTGGCGTAGGCAAGAGCCTGGTAGAACCTGGCGTATTAGGTGTGACAGAAGAAATTATTAAGAAAGCCCGCCAGGCCGAGAAAAACCGTAAGTTTAATTTTGTTTTACCAGTTGATGCGGTGACTTCGGTAGACATCAAAGGACGCAAGGCGACCAGAGTGGTTGATTTGTCAGGGCACTTTTTAGCTGATGTGCACAGCTATCCAAGGGTCCCAGCCAAAAAAAGCTATAGCCTGGAGGCAGACGAATTGATTTTGGATATCGGCCCATCTAGTGCTGGGGTTATAGCTGGGGCGATAAAAATGGCAAAGACAGTGGTTTGGAATGGTACCTGTGGGGTAACAGAAACTAAAGGAATTGCTGGTGCCGAAAACCCGTTTGCACACGGAACTAGAACTATTGTTGAGGCTATGACCAGCGAGGGCAATAACTATGCTAACCGTCCGTTTACGCTGGTTGGTGGCGGTGATACTGCCGGCTATGTAGAACAAGAAGGACTTCTAGATGAATTCAGTCATGTTTCTACTGGTGGAGGAGCTAGCCTAGAACTAATGAGCGGTAAAAAACTACCTGGTGTAGAAGTTTTGGAAGATAAATAAAAAAAACCGAAGATAGACACTATAAAATATGAATAAAATTCAGTAAATTTTTCTGAAAAAATACTTTGCTTTTTGCAAGGTTGGACATCATAATGAACCATGAGAATTATGGGGTGGAAAAAAATAGTTTGCGAAAAATTCTAATAGTCGGCAACTGGAAAATGCACCTGAATACCAGCCAGGCTAGCTTACTGGTGCATAGGTTACAGGAACGCATTCGGATTTACCGTAATATCGAAGTTGTTCTGGCTCCGTCTATGCTCACTCTTCAACCTCTTAGTTTGCAAATAGATCGTCGAAAATTTCGATTGGCAGCTCAAGATGCCTACTTTATAGACGAGGGTGCCTTTACCGGCGAAGTCAGCTTTACTATGCTGCGCGATTTGGTTCATTATGTTATTGTCGGCCACAGTGAACGCCGACATGTTTTTAATGAAGACCTAGACATGATCCGCGACAAAACTGCCGCCGCGGTCCGCAATGAAATAACGCCTATACTTTGTGTTGGCGAAACTAAACACGAACGCGAGGCCGGTGAAACCAAGCAAGTTTTGCATGACCAGCTGATGACTGCTCTGCATAACCTGACATCTACAGAGATAAAAAATATGGTTATTGCTTACGAACCAGTTTGGGCAATTTCGAGTGGCAGAGATTTTACTAGTCACGAAATAGCTACACCTGACCAAGCGGGTGAAGTCGTGAGTTATATAAGAGGATATGTGAGAGATGTGTTTGGCCCGCGAGCCAGCGAAAAAGTTCGACTACTATACGGAGGCAGTACCCAGTCCGAGATGGTGTACGGATTTTTGAATGTTAAAGGGCTCGATGGTTTTTTGGTAGGCGGTGCTAGCTTGAACTATCATGAGTTTGCCGATATTGTAAGTACAGCTCAAAAATGGCAAAGAGAAAGGGGGGAATAAGGAATGCCAGAAGACAAAAAATTTGATCTAACACATCCAGGACAGGTTTCACCCCACGCATCTGGGCGACCAGTTATCGTTGGACATCATCCGATGATGACAGACCCAATGCTCAGACCAACCCACCATATTCCACAATCACAACAGACTGTACCTCAGCCTATACCCCGACCACAGCCAGCGTATTCAGAACCACCCAATGCCATGGGTGCTACACAGCCTCAGCAGCCGATACAACCTCAACAACCAATGGTTCCGCCAACTCCGCAACCTTCCCCAAACCAGCCTTTTGAGCCAATTGGAGCCTTGCCGTCTCAAATCCAACCATTGCCTGCTGTTTCAGATGGCTTAACGCCGCAGCCACAACAGCACATGGCCCAGCATGAGCTACCGATTTCCAACCATAAGACAACAGAGTTTGGGCTAAAGAAATTTTTACTATGGATAGTTATGCCCCTACTAGGCCTATTAGTCCTTAGCTATTTGTTAATTGACGCGGGGGTGGTTAACACAAACATCAAACTACCCTTTCATATTTTTAAAAAGACTACCGTAGTTGTAACAAAAAACCCTACCGAAAGCTCGGCAACTCCGCCCGCCCCAACAACCCCGTCGGTTCCGGCAGGCTTTAGTGCCTATAATGATTCAGCCTTACCCTTTAGTTTCAACTACCCAACTCTTTGGGGAACACCCACTGTGACAACTGAACAGGGATATTCCAAACGAAGCAGCACCACAAAAACCGACGGAACCTATGCTTATTTGGTAAGCTTTGCTAGCAATAAAGATGTCCAAATTGCTGTAACTTCGGCAAAATATTTGCCGCCGGTGCGACAAACACCGCTTTATTATGACTTTTTAGCCTGGTGTACTGGTCAAAGTGCCGACCAATATTTTAAAAGTCTGTTAACTTTCACCACTGCTAACGGAGTAGATATACCTGGGGACATTACCTGTAACCAAGGTCCGCTGACCGATGTTACCAAAATAGATGGCAGTACGATTGTACAAATCAACACTAAAGCGGCTGACGGTTCAAGCCTGGGTAGTATTTATACTAAAAATCTTAACAGCCCAGATATACCGGTGGTGCGTATAAAAGACGCTACTGGTAAAAATGGTGATAGCATAAAAGTAATCCTAAATACTAATCAAGCTAACAACAAAACAACACCGTAGCCTGATAAAATAGCAGGGTGCAGAGTGATTTTTTTGATGGGTTGAACCCGCCGCAAAAAAAAGCCGTCGAGACTACCGAAGGCCCACTTCTGATATTGGCTGGTGCCGGTAGCGGTAAAACTAAAACTTTGACACACCGTACGGCATACATAATTGGAACCGGCAAAGCTTTGCCGAACAACATTTTAGCGGTGACTTTTACCAATAAGGCAGCTGCCGAAATGCGTAGAAGGGTTGCAGAGCTTACCGGTAACAATCCACTGAACAGGAGTTTTATGCCTTTTATGGGCACTTTTCACGGAGTATGCGTTAGGCTGCTACGCCAAGACGGCGAATACTGCGGCATTCCTCGCAACTTTGTTATTTGGGACGAATCTGACAGAGCGGCTGCCATTAAGCAAGCTAGCCGCTTGGCTAATATAAATGAAAAAACCTTTACTCCACGCCTACTTGGATCGCTGATTAGCAATGCGAAAAATGAAATGATAGGGCCCAGCGAGTTTTTGGAAATTTCTGGTGTTAGCCCGGCCACTAAAGCGGCCGCAAAAGTGTTCCCACTATATGAAAAAATGCTATCAGAAAGCAAGGCTTTGGACTTTGACGACTTGATAGGCAGGTCTGTGTCGATGCTGAAATCCCAAAAAGAAATTCGCCAAAAATGGCAAACACAGTTTAAGTACATCATGATTGACGAGTACCAAGATACCAACGCTGCGCAGTATGAACTGATACGCTTACTAACAGGGCCACATAGAAACATTGCGGTAGTGGGCGACGATTGGCAAAGTATTTATAGCTGGCGCGGCGCAGATTTTCGCAACATCCTTAATTTCGAGACAGACTATCCCGGATGTACAGTAATAAAACTGGAGCAGAACTATCGGAGCACCAAACCAATCCTTGACGCTGCCCACCGAGTTATATCGGCCAACACCAAACGCAGCAACAAAAAACTATGGACATCGGCAACCGGTGGTCAACCGGTACAAGTTTTACAAACAGCCAGCGAAAGGCACGAAGGCGAAAACATTGTCCGAATCATTGGCACCGCAGTTGATTCTGGTCAATACCGGCTGAGGGACTTTGCTGTGCTCTACCGGACTAACGCTCAAAGCCGTGCTTTGGAAGAAGCATTCTTGCGGCATGCAATTACTTACAGGGTAGTCGGAGGCGTGCGGTTTTATGATCGTAAAGAGGTAAAAGACATTTTGGCATATCTTCGTTTGATATACCAACCAGATGATTTAGCAAGCATGGAGCGTATCGTAAATGTACCAACAAGAGGAATAGGCCAGCGCAGCCAAGAGATTTTTGGTGCCTGGCGAGCCAAAAATGGCTACAGTCTACGAAAGGCATTGCTGAACGCTTCAGAGTGCTCCGATCTAACTCCTAGAGCGCGAGAAGGATTTTCGGAAC
>CAYUXQ010000003.1:30750-49370 GCA_964448925.1 uncultured Candidatus Saccharibacteria bacterium
AGGGCGAAGCGCGTATCGAAAATGTCAAAGAACTCTTAGGCGTAGCTGGCGAATATCACGATCTCGGGTTGGCCGGTTTTTTGGAAGAAGCCGCTTTGATAAGTGATGCAGACAAAGTCGAGCAGGGCGCCGACGCTGTTTCGTTGATGACCCTTCATACAGCTAAGGGGCTGGAGTTTGCAATAGTTTTTATAACTGGGTTGGAAGAAACCGTATTACCTCATAGCCGTGCTCTATATGATGCCGGAGAAATGGAAGAAGAAAGACGGCTAATGTATGTCGGTATGACCAGGGCAAAGCAGCGCTTGTATTTACTCTATTCAATCGAACGCAGTTTGTATGGTGGGCGTAGTTCAAACCCGCCCAGCCGGTTTCTGGCCGATATAGATGCACAGGTTTCAGCTTCGACTGAATCAACAGTTTCGCTGGCACACAGCCAGGCAAGACAAGAACCGCGTCTAGTGCTTGATTTGGCCGAAGGAGACGGTGTGTCCCACAAAATTTTTGGCAAAGGAACAGTGTTAGAAGTAGTCGGGGAGACTGCAACTGTCTACTTTAAAGGTAAAGGAACAAAAAAGCTTAACATCTCCTTTGCTCCATTAGAAAAGCTAGAATTTTGATACAATAGCATAGTTGAATAAAGTGTTATTTTGCAAATTTGACGGACTCTACAGACCCTTCGATTATTCATGACAACTGATTATTTAAAGGATTCATACCGGCGAGCCCACCAAAATAGCCGGGCACACATAAAAAAAAGGCCATACTTGTTGCCTATTTTTGGTGCCATTATTGGCCTGTTAGCTGTTGGCATCGTTTTTTTTGCGCAAGGTGGGCGTGATTTACGCCCCAGTAGCGCCCATGTAGTTTATATATTTGATAGCGGCCAACGGCGGACAGTCGGCACTAAGTCACGAACCGTTGGTGACCTGATTAAGAAGCTAAATTTAAAACTAATTCCAGAGGATGTCGTTGAGCCGGTGCTTGATACTCCGATTGTTGAAGACAACTTCAGAGTCAATATCTATAGAGCTCGGCCAGTTTCTGTGACTGATAGCACTGAGCGGGTGGTAACATTGACGGCACAAAGAAGTCCACGAATAGTTGCCCAGAATGCTGGAATAACTCTATACCCAGAAGATTATGCAAACTTTGAGCCAGGCAGTATTAAGGAAAATATTATTGGCGAAAAAGTAGTTATCGATCGCGCTACTCCAGTAGCACTAAATCTATACGGAAATCAGTTGAGTGTACGCACTCATGCAAAAACTGTTGGTGAAATGCTGAAAGAAAAAGGAGTTAAATCCGACACCGACGACACTTTTCAACCAGCAATAGATACACCTATAACACCTGGAATACAGGTATCGGTAATAAAAAATGGAATCCAAACAGCGACAACAACTGAAGAAATCCCGCCGCCAGTCGAAATAGTGCAGGACAATAGTCTTAGTTTTGGAACCCAGGTTGTAAGACAAGCGGGAGCACCCGGCAAAAGAGTCGTGACTTATCAAATATTAGTCGAAAACGGCGTTGAGAAAAGCCGTAGTATTTTACAGTCTCTGACCGTTGAGGAGCCAGTTCCGCAAATAGTGGCTCGCGGAAAAGTAATCGACATAAACTCTGACAAAACTGCCCTAATGGCAGCGGCTGGAATTTCACCTGGTGACTATGCTTATGCAAACTTTATCATAAGCCATGAATCCGGATGGTGTTGGCTAAAATGGCAAGGCCAGATAGGATATTGCCCGCAAACATACACAGCTTTGCACGCCCCTAATTCGGGCTATGGTTATGGCTTGTGTCAATCTACACCAGGCAGCAAAATGGCAAGCGCCGGGAGTGATTGGCAGACAAACCCCATCACCCAGCTAAGATGGTGTAGCGGCTATGCGGGGCGTTATGGCGGATGGGGCGGAGCCTACAACTTTTGGCTGTCGCACCACTACTGGTAGGGTTTTGGTATGCAGGCAAAAAAATCTTTAGGGCAGCACTGGCTAAAAGATCAGCAAACCCTAGAAGCCATAGCAGAATACGGCGAAATCAAAAAGACGGATACGGTATTAGAAGTTGGTCCAGGGCTTGGGACTTTAACCCAGTATCTTACCCGACAAGCCAGCCATGTGGTCGCAGTTGAAGTCGACGAAAAACTAGCCACCAAACTGAGTACCATAGCACCTTCTAATCTAAGTATAGTGCGGGGTGACATACTAGAGTTCGACCTAAATAGCTTGCCGGAAGCCTACAAAGTAGTAGCAAACATACCGTATTACCTAACAAATAAGCTTGTCAGAACTTTTGCCGAATCAGTCAATTCACCGCGACTTATGGTTCTGCTAGTTCAAAAAGAAGTCGCCCAGCGACTATGCGCTAGCCCAGGCCAAATGAGTTTGCTTAGTGTTAGCGCTCAGCTTTACTATCAAGTACTACCCGGCATTGTCGTGTCGGCAGAAAAATTCGAACCACCACCTAAAGTTGATTCCCAGGTTGTCGTTTTTAGAAAACACAATAAGCCTTTGTTTGACGAACTAGACTCTAACTTATTTTTCAGAATAGTCAAAGCTGGTTTTTCAGCTAAACGCAAAAAGCTACGAAGTTCACTTGGCGGTGGGTTAAGCCTGACAAAACAACAAACTGCAAATATGCTAAACCTTGCTGGAGTTAGCCCCGACCTGCGCGCCCAAAATCTTAGCCTACGCGACTGGTACGACCTGTATCAAGCCTGGAAAGCCATGATATAATCTAGCCCTAGAGCACTGTGAAATACTTGCGACTATTCGTCTCATTTGTTTTGGTAATCTGCCTAGGCTTTGGTTTTGCAGAACCAGCCTTGGCTCATGATGGTAGCGACGGCGTTGGGGTAACTGCCGCCCAGGCCGAACAACGCGCCCGTGCCCTTGTAGACAGCTACAAGCAGAAAGCCCAACAAAAAGTCAAAGACGCCAAAGAAAACACCCACGAAAAATCAGCCGAACTACGCCAAAAGGCTTGTATTGCCAAAAAAAACAGTATTCAAAAAAGACTTTCACTAAGAGTAACTCTGGCTGAAAAGCATAAGGCGGTCTTTGACAAAATTTTTCAAAAAGTACAGAACTATTATAACGAAAAGGGCTTAAACACCGACAACTACGACACGCTAGTCGAGCAAGTAGAAGATGCGCAGGCAAGCACTAATGAAAAAATTCTGGCTCTTAAATCCACCAATGTTACCATTGATTGCACCAGTCCAAGCGTTACTTCGACGCTTAGTACCTTCAAAGAGGCGTTAGTTGCTACCCGGGATTCGCTAAAAACCTACCGCAGCAGCCTTTTGGAGCTAATCCAGGCAGTACATAAAAGTGCTCAAGAGAATGGAAGTTAGCCATGAAAGCCAGCCGAAACCAACAAGGATTTAGCCAGGTGATTTTTTTAGTCATCGCCCTGTTAATAGTAGGGGTTGTATCGTTTGCTGCCTTTAGAGTTTTGAGTACAAACAATTCCAATAGCGAAGTCTCTAAATCACCAGCATCTACAACTTCCAGTGATGGCGCTGTTCCAGTGGTGATCGAAAGTGATCAGGACTTAGAACAGGCATCTGACAGTTTAAATCAGACCAACCTAGACCAGGACCTCAATACATCACAGCTCGACCAAGACATCAACACCTTGCTATAAGTCTGGGAAGCGAACAAGCCTAACTGCCCTGCCCTAAGAATACTTGACTTGTTAAGTATATTTGGGTAACCTGCTCCTAAAAAGAAAGGACCAAAGCAATGGCTAAAAACGACTTTCCTCCCCTGCTCCGTTTGTCGTATGTTTTACAACAATTATCAGACGAAGTTCTACAAAAAGAAGTGGGCATAGGGCTTTCACAGGCAAGACTGATGAGTGTGCTCAGTGCTTCTTCCTCAAAATCTCAGCGTGAAGTCGCTAGCTTGCTTGGCCAAACTGAATCAAATGTCAGTCGTCAGCTAAAGGGTATGCAAAAAGACGGACTGGTTAGTATTAGGCGTAGCAAAAAAGACTCCCGCCAAAAAGAAGTTGTTATAACTGTCAAAGGTCAAAAAAAATACTTCAAGGCCGAGGGCTTGCTAAAAAAGGAACAAGCCAGACTGCTGGGCATGCTTAGTGCTTCAGAGCTTGGGGTTTTCGAAAACGCTGCCCACATATTGAGCGTTCGTCACAGTCGGTAGCAAACTTAGTTGGTTACCTGTTCAAAGTACTGCGAAAGTTTTTTCATGTCGGGGCCGCTTTTTAATCCAGCGGCTTGAGCAGAAGTTACTGCTTTTTGCAAGGCAGCTTTGTCGGCTGCGAACTGGGTTGACATGTCAACGCTAGGCTGTGCAAGCCTTTTGGCGCGCAAGGTTTTTAGGTCTTGGAAAGTTTGGTTGAGAAAAACTAAATATAACTTACGGTTTTCCGACCAATCAGCCGGTGTTTTAGAATTTACGAATTTGTCCGCCATAGTCGCGAAATCAGTAAGCCTTTGAGTGATTACCTCGGGGCTGTCTGTTATTTGTGTTCCTGGCTTAGCATAAGATTCTAGATACGACAGGCTATTTATTTTGGGGTAAAAATGTCCGGGGCAGTAGTAACCGTAGTCTTGAGTATGTTCAACCAAAATTGAGCTGAGGTTCATTAGGTTGGCGGCATTTTGATAGCTTTTGTAAACAAAGTGGTCAATAGGCAGAAAATTAAACAATGCACTGTCAATATATCCGGGGAATGCGTTGGAGACTTTGCGCCATTTTCCGTCGAGGTCTATTAATTGTCTAGCCAGCTGGACTTCTGCGCTTTCGTTCTTTTTTACTAAGCTGCCAACAGGCGGATTCCACAGCTCCTGTAAGGTCGCCTGACAGCTATAGGTTTTGGGGTAGAAGCCGTTGTTGGCGGTCAGAAAAACTCGCATTGAAGCAGAGTATTCACCAAAATCTTTGGAATCCAAATAAGCGTTAAGGCGCGAACTATTTCGGTAATCGATCACCAAACCGTAAATGACAGCCAACGCAAACACGGCTAGCACGCTGGCTAAAACTATTTTTCCTGGTTTAGAAAACAAGGCTTTCTTAACTGATTGGCCGGTTTTTTTAACTAAGGCAGGCGTTTGCTGAGATGAATCTTTGGGTTGCTCTTTTGCCTTCTCTTTACTCATATCTGAAACATAATAATCTATAAGGGGTGAAAAACATAAAGCTAGTGTTATAAAAAAGCTCGGGAATTTATCTGATAAGTAAGATAATTTCCCGAGTTATCCGGGCAGGAAGCGAGCCTGGAGCTCTAGCGTTCCTGCCCGGGAAAGGCGCCCTGCTAACCATTGTTATGCCACCGTCCCGTAAGGACGAATCTGAGGATTCCCCACAGGATGGCGATTATTAGAAGAGCCCCGAACACCGTGAAAACGGCGTTTAGGACCACTTCCACCAGCCAGTACAGCGCGCCGGTCACGGCGAGCAGTACGAGGACCACAATGCTGGCGATTGCTCTCCGGGGCGTTCCGAAAAAGAACACCCCGAACTCGCGTAGAGTCCTCACAGCTTTCCTCCTTGATAGGTGCCTAAACATACAATAACATAATAATACGCTATTTACAATACCTAGCCTCTTTGATATAATAGGTGTACGGGGCTGAATTTAGCTCGACGGTTGAAATTTAACAAGCTAGCATGGCAGGCCGGACCCGCACTAAACGTTATCTGGTGCAAAATACTAGATGCAAAAACATCTTTTAGCGAAAAACTCGCTGCTTTGAATCCTTTCAGACAGTTAGCTTTCGCAACCGCTTAAGTTTAAACTGAAGCCACGACCAGGCTACATCAGATAAGCCTGGAACTCGTGTCATATTATCTGGTTGCAATGGTTGAGAGTGGTCCGCCCTCAGCCAGCAAGTTTAACGGACTTTAGCCGCCTCTATTTTGGCTGTTCTAACGAAGCGTGCTTAAGAAATTCCAAACAGCCTAAGCCTGTAGTCATCTAGCAAGTTAACAATCGGACGTGGGTGCGATACCCACCAGCTCCACCAAAGCATAAGCACTGTCGTAAAGTGCTTATTTTTTGTGCATAATATGCTTAACAATTATGCAAAATAATAGTTTTCCACAAAAATATACGACCTTTCTCTGGGTGCCAGTTGTGATTGGTTTGGTAGGTATAGCACTAAATTACGCCACCGACTCTGGCTTGAGTCCTGTACTGTCAAAACCAATGTTGATTCTTGGTTTATTTTCGCTAGCACTAACACTAGCTACCTATGTAGCTGAAATAAGATTTACCCGCCGTAATTTTCCTACTAAAAAGTTCAAGTTCCATGTACTAATCTTGGTAGCAGCTGTTATAGCTCCGGCTATAGCTGCTTTTGCAGGCGATACTGCCGGTAGTGCGAACTTTGGCGATGAACCGTTTGGTGGCTCGGTTTTTGGGACAGGAATCGCTATTGGGCTTTCTATCGCTGTGTTATTTCTATATGCACTTACCATAGACACACTAATCTTTATCAGAAGCAAAGGGCTGAATTCAGGCTACAACATATTCTCCAAAGTAGTTTACATCATCGGCTGGCTGATAATTGCTGGGGCTAGCTATTTTATATACAGTGTAATATATAGCCTTCATGACCCTTCCACAGAGTAATGTTTAGGGGTGCTCAAGATTTTGGAAAATCTGTCTCGAAGCTAGCCCGGCCTCAAAATGTAGTGTATCCAGGATTACTGGCAGCGATTGTCGGCTATACGAGCTCAGAATCTCTAGCCACGGGGATTGCCTGTTATTTATATATTTTTTTACTATATTCACTAGCTGCCGGATATAACAATCTTACGGATTTGCATACCGACGGACTTAATAAAAGAGCAGATAATCCCCTATTAGGGAAAAGTATAAACAGACGTGCCTTATATTTATTTTTCGTAACCAATTTGATGCTGCTTACCTTTGTTCAATTTTTCATTAGACAGCCACATTCATTATCGATATGCCTCATTTATCTTATGCTATTTCTTTCTTATTCTCACAGACGGATAAATATCAAATCAAAAGGTTACTTTTCAGCCGCTTTGCTCTGCATCTGTTACGGGAGCCTGCCATTATTGCTGGGCATAGTCCAAGGTGGTCGAGTAGCAGCCAGCATAGTTTATATTTGTGTTTTTCAGGCGATTCTACTTTTGCCGATTGTTCTTGCAAAAGACTACAAAGATTTAATAGGCGACAGGCTGACGAACAAGAAAACTCCTTTAGTTAAATATGGCGCGAAGGCAGTGACGAAAGTAGCGATAGTCAGCGCTTTATTTGCCTCGATTATATTTCTAGTTATTGATAAGCAAACACCTCTGTACTTACAGCTACTAAGTGCGCTGGTATATATGGCCTTAATTACCTGGCTTCACCGCAATAAAGGTAGCGTCAGCCAGTATTTACGCCTTTTGCTCACCGTAGATATGTTGGCAATCTCGTTGCAAGCTGTGTTCTAAAGACTAATTTATCTAGTCTGGTGTATAGGGCCCATGGTAGTTAATTATTCTTAGCCCTAGCCCAGGGTACGGCTAAAATTAGCGTCCAACGCCCCAGTTCTGGTTCAATTTGGTTCCATTTTTTTTGAAGCTAGTCCACCATAAGGGCATCAGAAGCAATTTCTGGTGCTTTTTTGATATACCAAAGCAGGCTAACGGTTGCTATGTTTTCGTCTGTTTCTCTTCGCTAAATGTGCTCTTCTACCGAGCAATATTGCTGCCACAATAGCTATGTTAAATAAAAACACCTGTATAGGTGCCGCGAGTATGACAAAGTCGAGCTTTCCTACAGCCAATACATTGAGAAATGTAGCGACGATGCCCAAGTACCACATGAATATAGTTTCGGTACCGGGATGTTTGTAAGATTTAATGACAATCAGTAAAGCACCGATTCCGTCAGCAATAAGTACACATATGAGAGCCAGTAGTGCGGAATCAGTCGTTTTCCATAAAACAATACTAGCCGCGGCCAGGACTATGCTCACGATATTTACTAAGCTGACATCACTATAGCCCGCATTTTTTCTGAGCGACAGCGAAACTAATATAAGATTGTTTATAACAAACCATCCATAAAAGACAAGCGACGCTCGTGCACCAAGGGCGTATTGGCTAGCGAACGATATTATACTAAGCACCAAAAAAATGCTCCAAGCCACTGTGTGGGGCTTTGTCTTTTTTCGGTATGAATTGTAGATATATGGTATGCCGCCAATTATCCCGATGATGGTTGCTACAAGGGCAAGTCCGTACACAGTATAAGCATAAGCAATTTGTGCACTAATTTCTATGGCTCGAAAGCAGACACAGCCAAGGGACCAGTTAACTCTATTTGTCCAGGTCTTAAGTTCTTTTTTAAAAATAACTGGGGTGATTCAAAAAGCTCTAGCCCAGAGAGGCTTCGCACATAAGCTTGTAAGAATAGAGTCTTTATGGTAAAATATATCTATGAGTGAGTTGCCTAGAGAGATCAAAGAAGAATTAAAAGTTGATGAACTTAGAGTTGATGCTGGTGTTGAGACGTTGTCTGACGATTCTTCTGAAGATGTTTTGCCGGTGGATACAGATGAATCAGTTTTGAAGTTTATAGAATCAGAATTCTCCTCGGCAGCTGAATCAGAGGAAAAAGAAGCAGCCATTGCACGGCTGCTAGAAATTGTGCCCGAAAAGTTAAAAAGATTTGGGCTAGAGGGAAGTGTAAATTTCAATGAAGACTTGCTTGACGAGTTAATGGGATATGGCTATGAAGATGAGGAAGACATAGAAAACCTCTATTTTTATACTTGGGATACTTTCAGGCAAGAGTTCGGACCATATACCAGGGTAAAACCGGAGTTTCTACTTGATTTTGCTGAGAATATTGATAGCGAAGAGTTGGAAAAATCTCAGAATGATCATGCAACCCACACTTTGATTGGAATAGGTGTAAATGCGGATCATGCGTTGGATGCAAGAGGTAGCGCAATCCAGAGGCAGAGCATGAGGCGTCTTTGCTGGGTTATAGAAAACGAACCCTCAATCATACGGTTGTTAGAAACTCTGCCCAAGCCAGAAGTTGTAAACATAGATGTATACAATTTGGCGGAATATATAAAAAATTATCTGCACAATTTAAAAGAAACCATGAGTTCGATGGACTTATCAAAAATGGACAATATTGACAGGCTTAAGCATCGTGGCCAAATGGGCATGCTAAGATGCAGCATTGCCATAGCGGAATCAATATTAGATAACTCGACTAATCAAGCCCAAGAAAATACTTGACCCATGTTGTGCTAGGGGTGTATAAAGATACGCATGGTTTGTAAGCGCACAATTAGTTTTGTCAGCATTATGCTCGTCCCACGAGACATGAGCTGCTAGCTAGTCCAGCGCACAAGAACCCAACAATTTAGGAACCAGAACAAAACCGGACAAGCAAAGCAGCAAAGTCCGGCTTTTTTGTTGGCACATTTATACTTGGCACACTGCAGCGTCAGAAACTCTACTGCTCGCTCTCGGTATTTCATATACCGTTCAGTCCGCGGTTCGTTTCTTTCTTGTATTGCATCCAAGAAGTAAATGCGCGTGAAGCACCTTGTTGTTCGATTGCTAGGCTAGATTTGCAAGCACCAAAACAAAAAGCCTAGCAATGGGGCAACAAAGTCTGACGGGAAACTGTCGGATATTCCCCAAGTACACCAGCCTATCCGCAAACCCGCGGCCAGGCAAAACACAACAAGGGAGGCTAAGAGTGCCAGAAGATGGCATTACCACCTATGGCAATGGTGGAACGCTTGTACCACCGAAGCAGGAGGGTATCAAGAAGCAACTCGTGCAGCTGAAGTGTCGCGCAAGGCGGCTGCTGCAGAAGGCGAGAACCGCAAGACTGAAGGGCGACAACACAAGGCATACCGCCTTGCTCGCCCAAGCGCGCGAGTGCGTGTCCCAAGCCCTGCACCTCTCCTAGGAGGCAAACATGGACTCACCGGAAGGGCTCGCAATGCGGGCGAATGCCTGCAGAGCGGAAGGTGACCTGGCCGGCGAGGCACAAGCCTTGCTAGAGTTGGAGTCGCATGGCTTTAGCGAACGAGAACGCCACCGCCTCAGGCGTGGCGAGAGCCTCGGCGCAGTCCTGGGCTGTTCTCCCGCTTCGGCGGCCAACTTGACTACTAGTCGAGCTGACACTGCCGGGCTGTAGGTCCACCCCCTCTAATACGGCTGGTCCCGACATTGTCGGGACCAGCCACTCGCACCTCAACGCCTCCCTTTTTTTTCAAATTTAGTATTACAATAAGCTTTAGTGAAAAGCTTGATTTATCTTTTTATTTTCATTGGCGGAGCTATTGGCGGATATATACCCACGCTTTGGGGTGACACCAATATGCTTTCAGGTTGGAGTATCCTGGGTGGAGCCATAGGTAGTTTTGCCGGTCTGTGGGCGGCACTGAAAGTTAAAGACTACCTCTGAACTTTTGGACGCTTTTAAGATACAATATAGCTAAATGGAGCAGAATTTCTATATAACGACTTCTATTCCGTATGTGAATAGTGAGCCGCACATTGGATTTGGCATGGAACTGGTTTATGCTGATGTTTTGGCGCGTTATATGCGCGAATACAAAAAAACCGTGCTTTTTGCCACAGGTACCGACGAACACGGTGGTAAGATTGCCGAAAAAGCAGCCGAACTGAGCAAAACTCCCCAGCAATATACCGATGAAATTAGCCAAACCTTCCGCGAGCTTTTAAAAACCCGCAACATTAGCAATGATCGCTTTGTACGAACTACCGACAAAGGCCACGACCAACGAGCCCAAATAATCTGGAAAAATTTAGCCAAACATATTTACAAAGGCAAATATAGCGGTTGGTATTGCACCGGTGACGAAGCATATTTTTCAGAGGAAATCGTAAAACAAAACAAAGGGGTCTGCCCGGCCCATAACCGACCGTATGAAAAGCTAGAAGAAGAGAATTACTTCTTTAAACTCTCGGCTTTTTCGGAGCCAATAAAACAGGCTATAGAATCCGAACAGTTAAGAATTTTGCCACTTAGTCGCAAAAATGAAATCTTGTCAGTTATTAGGTCGGGTTTGGAGGACATAAGTATCAGCCGCCCAAAAGATAAAATTGCCTGGGGTATTGCTGTGCCTGGTGATTCGACCCAAGTGATGTATGTGTGGTTCGAGGCACTAATGAACTACTTAACAGTTATTGGCTACCCCGAGCATGCTGATTTTAAACAGTTTTGGCCAGCTAATGTGCAGATAATTGGTAAAGACATTTTGCGCTTCCACGCTGCTATTTGGCCTGGCATGCTTTTGGGGCTAGGGTTACCCTTACAAAAGTCTTTATATGTTCATGGGTTTATTAATGTCGATGGTCAAAAAATGAGTAAAACTTTGGGGAATGTAGTAGCGCCATCTGACATAGTCAATAAATACGGAGCTGATGTCTTTCGCTACTTTTTTATGCGACACATCCCTTCATATGAAGACGGCGATTTTAGCTGGAAAAAGCTAGAATCCGCTTACAATAACGAACTGGCCGACCAGCTGGGTAATGCTGTTTCACGCACATCTGCCATGATAA
Organism: uncultured Candidatus Saccharibacteria bacterium; assembly: GCA_964448925.1. Taxonomy (GTDB): domain Bacteria; phylum Patescibacteriota; class Saccharimonadia; order Saccharimonadales; family UBA10212; genus JAYTJL01. The sequence continues at coordinate 42,309 of CAYUXQ010000003.1, forward strand.
GCAAATACCAAAACCAAGTTATCGGAGACATTCCGCCGCCCGGACATGACATAGCACGCTATCAAGAAGCTTTAAACAACTTTCGGTTTGACAAAGCCCTAGATGTGGTCTGGGAGCAAGTAAAAGGGCTCAACCAATATATAGACGAAACTAAACCCTGGGAAATAGCCAAATCTAGAGACGAATCCCATTTGCGTGAGGTACTTGCCTATGTGGCTGGGTCGTTGCTTGAAATTGCTACTTTGGTCTATCCATTCATGCCCGAAACTGCTGAGAAGATTCAGTCTGTTTTTGGTACTGGTGTGTTGAAACCATTGCCAGAGCCTCTTTTCCCGAAGCATGAGGTGTCTTCCTCATAAAAATAATATGGAACTCATAGACTCACACTGTCATCCGCACTTCGATCGGTATGACCAAGACCGGCCCGAAATGTTAAAGCGCTCTTACAAAAAAAGAGTCACTAGGCTGATAGCCGTAGGATGCGATTTAGACGATAGCCATAAGGCTGTATCACTGGCTGGTTCATATAAGGGTATTTGGGCGACTGTTGGTTCACATCCGCACGATAGTAAGAATTTCCTAACAAACGAACACTCCACTAGCAAGCTCAAAGAACTATTAAAAAAATCAAAGGTAGTAGCCGTGGGGGAGATTGGCCTGGATTATTACCATGAATACAGTTCTAAATCGGACCAAGCGAAAGCCTTACGATTGCAAATAGAAACAGGCCTGGAAGTTGGTCTGCCTTTTGTATTTCATGTTCGTGATGCCTTTTCTGATTTTTGGAAGATTTTTGATTCATACGCTACCAAAAACTCGCCCATAAAAGGAGTAATTCATAGTTTTAGTGCTCCTCCAGAGACTTTGAATGAAGCACTCGCAAGAGGTTTGTCGGTTGGCTTAAACGGACTTTTAACATACACAAAAGAAAATAGTTGGCGTGAGTCAGCAAAAATGGTTCCACTTGAGCGAATTTTGCTAGAAACAGATGCACCTTTTTTAACTCCTTTGCCCGAAAGAGGAAAGCGTTGTGAGCCTAGGCATACAGCAATAACGGCAGAATTTTTGGCCAAACTGCGCGGCGAAAGTCTCATAAAACTTGCAACCGCTACCACCCAAAACACACTCAAACTGTTCGGTTTGGGCGAAGAACGGATGGAATGAAACAGATTTATTTAGATTACGCGGCAGCAACCCCCATGAGTCAGGCTTGTCGCGAAGCAATGGAACCATACTTTATCAAAGATTTTTATAACCCATCCGCAACATATTTAAGCGGTCGCAAAACAAAGGACCGTCTGAACGGATTTAGAGATGATATTGCTAAACTTTTAGGGGCAAAACCATCTGAGGTTATTTTTACCGCTGGTGCTACCGAAGCAAACAACCTGGCCGTCCACGGGATTATGTCCCAATATCCCGATGGTGAAGTAGTAGTTAGTACGATTGAACATGAATCAGTAGCGAGGCCGGCTGGACGCTATAAATACAAGAAAGCCAGTGTCGATAGACTGGGTGAGATTGAGTTAGACAGTCTACAGCGGGCATTGTCTGAGAAAACCGTCCTAGTAAGCATAATTTATGCTAGTAACGAAATTGGAACGGTCCAGGATTTGTCTTGTATTGCGACTTTATTGCAAAAAAATCGACTTGCTAGACAACAAACAGGGAACAAACTACCTTTATACTTTCATACCGACGCTGCTCAAGCTGCAGGCTATCTTGATATTCATCCGGGTCGTTTAGGGGTTGATATGTTAAGCCTCAACGGTGGAAAGATTTATGGTCCTAAACAAAGCGGCGCATTGTTTATAAAAAAAGGTACCAAGCTTCTTGCTCAAACGCTCGGAGGAGGCCAAGAGTATGATTTGCGGTCTGGCACAGAGAATATTGCTTTTGCTGCTGGACTAGCTTCGTCTCTGGTGGAGGCACAACAAAGGAGGCATGAAGAGCGGAAACGACTCGGAGCATTAAAGGAAGAATTCGCGACAAAATTGCAGAATCTAAATAATTCAATAACTGTTAATGGGGCAAGCAAGCGCACAACACCGCATATCTTGAGTGTTTGTTTTAATGGAACAGATAATGAAAGGCTCATGATGCAACTAGACGAGGCCGGTGTAATTTGCGCTCAAGGTAGTGCTTGTAGTGCGTCGAGTAGCGAGCCGTCTTCAACGCTTTCGGCCATAGGGCTAAGCCCTGATCAAGCACGCGCGACACTGAGGTTTAGCTTTGGCCGCCAGACAACATCGGACCAGCTGAATACTGTTTTTCAGATAATAAAGCAATTGCTATCGAACTAGCGTAACAGATAGTTTTTGCTAAGCAAAAGCTTTATAATTCTTGCCAGTGACTGCAGGCCCAATTGGAATTGTAAATATGCAGCGTGTTTGCCTGGTATTCGTTTCTGTTTGCCTGGTACTTTGTTTTAGTGCTACGGCAGTATTGGCCGATACCGTTTTGCGGGGGTATGACAGTCAGGCCCCATTACAACCCGGGTTAATTGTTGCTTTAGATGTAAAGACTGAGAAGATAAAAATTGCCCCAGCTAGTGACCCAAGAGCGATTTTTGGCGTAGTTGTTGATCCTTCGGAAAGTCCCATCGCGCTAACTGGCTCAGGCCAAACTTATGTAGCTACAACTGGAAAACATCGAGTACTGATTACTACAGAGAATGGTGGCATTAAGTCAGGTGACTATATTTCTATGTCCTCTGTTGATGGAATTGGGGCCAAAGCTTTGACTAGCCAGTCTTTTGTCCTTGGTCGGGCAATTGAAGATTTTGATGGAAAAAACAAAGTTATAAACACTGTTAATGGGTTGAAAGTTGGTAGAATTGGTGTAGATATTACGCCAAAAGGCAACCCGTTAAAAAAAGCAGGCCTGGCTGTTCCGGAATCACTTCGAAAAGTTAGCGAAGCGGTTGCAGGCAACCCAGTAGGAACGCTAAAAATTTACCTAGCCTTGCTTATCTTGATTGCCAGTACGATAATATCTACAATCTTGGTTGCAACGGGGGTCAGAAGCGGCATAAGTTCTATTGGCCGAAACCCACTTTCCAAAAAATCTATCATTCGCGGCCTTATGCAAGCGATTATTATGGCGGTTCTGATTTTTATCATCGGTCTGTTTGGGGTATATTTATTATTGAAACTATAGAGGTAATGGCAAAACCAAATAAATGAACACGGGTGGGTTGATACTAGTACTAGGAGCAATAGGCGGGGCTACGGCTGCTTTTGTATGGCTAGCACTACGCTTAGGAAATACTAGCAACAAAGGATCTCCAGTTAATCAGTCCCTGGAACAAGCTGCCAAAACGGATGTTGAGCATATTTTCAACGCCGATTTTCGAGAAGAGCTTCGCAACCGCGGGCGGCTGCATTTTGAAAAAATAATTGGTGAGAACGCAATGTTCTTACAACAGGATCTGCGTCAAACTACTGCTCAGCTGAACGAGTATATGCGAGCCGAAATTACAAAGACTCTGCAAGATGAGTTTAAAAAATACGAGCAGTCTATTGTTGATGCCAAACAGATTGCTCTGGAATCGATTGAAAAGACTACTGCAACTATTGACCAACAGAGAGCTTTCTTGCAGCAGCAGATGAATGCTCAGGTGGAAGCACAGAAAAAACAGATCGTAGATGCTTTTGGCCATGAGATGGCCAGGATAGTAAATCATTATATTTTGCGTTCTATCGGTAGCCAGATAGACTTGACCGACCAGCTAGAGTACATACTGTCTGAACTAGAGGCTAATAAAGCAGCTATTATAGAGGATATTAAGCGTGGCACCTAAGGTTTTTCAGCTATCAACCGACCTAATTAGCGGTTCTGACCTCTCGGCTGTATTGAGGGAACTAAATCGACTGGAAGATTTTTTTGTAGGTGCTAAAAAGCGTACTGCAGGAACACCCATGCAACCACCTCGAATCACCAGAACGCTTGACGCACTCGCAAAAACCAATCAATATAACTTGCTTGAGGAAAATCATCGTCACGAACTGACCTTGCAGCTTACCCAAATTCGCCAGCAAGCACCGCAGGTACACATAAGCTTTGCAACCGAGCCATCGCCTAAAGCTCTCGAAAGAATCTTGGTTTGGTTTCGTACATCAATTCATCCACAGTTACTACTGAGAGTGGGGCTTCAACCTAACATTGCCGCTGGCTGCGTCATTCGAACACCTAATAAGTTTTTTGATCTTAGCCTGAGGGCGTATCTGGAAAACCAACAAGATTATCTAGTAGAGCTAACAAAGAGCGCACTAATTGCTGCTAAGCCCGTGGTTGCTGCTGTTCAGCAGCCGCAAAATAAGCCACAAACAGCAAAGCAGGCTGTTCAAGCAGTCCAACCAGTCGCTCAGCCACATCAAGGAGTTTCGAACAATGGACGCGGTTAGTTCTAACCATTTCAAAAAACTAGTTGATTCTGGTAATCCGGTTGGCGAAGTTATTACAGTCAACAAGTTCATGGTGGAAATAAAAGGAATGCAACCGGTTAATGTCCAGTCGACAGTCATGTTCGAAGACGGTAGTCGAGGATTTGTGACACACATACTAGAAGACCGGCTACAAGTTCTTCATTTGGGCAATGTAAATTTACGGGTTGGTATGGCTTCAGTGGTTTTGAGTACGACAATGAGTACAAAAGTTGGCAGGGACTTTGTTGGCCGAGTGATTTCAGTAACCGGCGAACCACTAGATGGAAAGGGAGCAATTGCAGCTGATTCAGACTGGCCGGTATTTAACACTGCTCCACCGATTTATCAGAGGCAGATGCTGGATACGCAACTGGAAACCGGTTTGTTTTTGATTGACGCAGTTTTTCCTGTTGTGCGTGGCCAGAGGCTGGCGCTGCTTGGCGACACTAAGTCTGGTAAATCAACGCTAGCAACTCAAATTGCTATTAACCAGCGCAGCACTGATCAAATTGTTGTGTATATACTAATAGCCAAAAGGCGCAGCGATGTTGATGCGCTCCTAACTCGCCTAGCAGACAACGACGCACTACAGAAAACCATAGTGGTAGTCTCGACTATCTTTGAGTCCTTGGTTTTATCATATCTAGCACCTTATGTAGGCTGTGCACTTGGTGAATATCTGTGGCAAAAGGAAAACCAGGACATAGTGGTTATTTATGACGATTTAACCGCGCATGCTCATGCTCGCCGCGAAATTGCACTGCTGTCTGGAGTTAGCCCTGGACGGGACAGTTATCCTGGTGACATGTTTCATGCCCATTCATCGTTGCTAGAAAGAGCCGGTCGACTAAACGCTAACCACAGTAGTCTGACAGCTATCCCGATAGTGTTAGCTGATGGTGGCGACATAACTGCTTATTTACCTACAAACATTATGTCTATTACAGACGGGCAATGGATACTAGACATGGATATATTTCGTCAAGGTTTGCGTCCGTCTGTAAATGTTGGACTTAGCGTTACTCGTGTCGGCGGTCGAGGCCATAATAAGCGCCAAAAGGAACAAAACGATAAATTGCTGAAAACTCTGGCGGCATTTCGTGAGGCTGAAGCCTTTTCACGGTTTGGGAGTGAGCTTACTGTAGATGCCCAAAAGAGTGTTAAGCAGGGAAAACAGTTAAATGAGCTTTTCACTCAGGCGCCTGGTGAAACCTATAGCTTGATTCAACAACAATTAATGTTGGATGTAGTTCTTGGGAGCGATCCTCTCCACGGTTTGAGTATTGCTCGTTTGAAAGAGTCTATCCGCCAAGCAGCTTCCAGTATCAAGGACGACCAAGAGTATGCCAAGGTGCTAGGCGAGCTGAAAAGCCAGGTTTCAATAGTTCAGCAACCAACTGCACCAGCCAAAGAGGCAGCTCAATGAGAGGCGTTGAGGAAATAGCCAAAGAGCGTGAAGCAATGGCCACGATGGTTGAGCTTACAAGTGTTTTTGAGGGACTCGCCAGCATGAGAATCGCTCAGATAAAAGATCAAGTTCAGATGTCCGAGAGGTTTTTCGCCGATCTTTGGCACATATATACTCAACTTCGAGTTGATGAGCTTTTTCATTTCGGCAGAAGTACATCGGACGAACAAATAATAAATAAAGAGCTGTTGGTTTTGATAACCTCTGAGGGTAGTTTTAGCGGTGACATCGACCAACGGTTGATAGCAGAAGCCTTGTCGAATTATTCGGAAGAACGGAACGATATATTAGTGATTGGCCACCATGGCGCTGTCCAGCTTACCCAGAGAGGCGTCCACTATATCCGCAGTTTTAAACTGCCGTCTCACGACAAAGACATTAATGTCATGCCAATTGTCACCCAAGCTCAAAAATATACCAACACAGTGGTTTACTATCAAGCCTATGTTTCACTTAGTACCCAAGACATCAAAAAAATTCAGCTCAGCGCAGCGGTTGCTGAAAGGGGTGAGAGAATTACAAAGGGTGAAGAAGCCATTTCTGAAGAAAATTACATTTTTGAACCAAGTACATTTGCAGTAGTGGATCACTTGGAGCAGTCTATGATGCAAATATCGCTGAGCGAAGTTATTCTAGAATCTAAGCTAGCTCAGTATGCCAGCCGGTTTCGAGCCATGAGTGCTGCTCACCAACGCTCTGATGAAAGTTATTCTGATTTGAGTTTGCTTTATAACCGCGCCAGGCGTCATGTCAAGGATGAGCGGCTCAAAGAGGTTATAAATGCTCTGAGGAGATTATAATGTTGGTTCTAATGAAGGAATCAGGCGATTGGCGTAGTATGATTATCGAAACATTTGGTAAGCCTTTTGGCTCAAATACCAATTATCGTAACAAAAAAGGTAGCTTTTGATGTCGTCTGTAGGTTCAATCCGTTCAATTCAAGAATTGGTAGTTGAAGTCCAGTTTGCCGATGAGCCAGAAATCGGTGAACTATTGGTGGCTGATAGCCCTAGCCGTGGTTTGTTGCTTGTTGAAAGCCTAGCCGATAATAGTACAGCTATTTGTCTGAATATTGCAGGGGATACAGGACTACAAAAAAATATGGCTGCCCAGCGAACTGGCCGAGGAATAGAAGTTCCGGTTGGCTCTAAGACCGTTGGTCGTATC
>CAYUXQ010000004.1:0-23700 GCA_964448925.1 uncultured Candidatus Saccharibacteria bacterium
CATCTATATTGAATGTTACTTCAATCTGAGGCACACCTCGTGGGGCTGCCGGAATACCGTCTAGCACAAATCGACCAAGTGATTTATTGTCGGTCGCCATTTCGCGCTCGCCCTGCAGTACATGGATTTCCACGCTGTTTTGATTGTCGGCTGCGGTACTAAATGTTTCGTTTTTACTAGTTGGGATTGTGGTGTTGCGCTCAATTAGCTTTGTGGTTACGCTTCCCAATGTTTCAATCCCAAGACTTAGCGGAGTTACATCCAGCAGCAACACATCCTTAACATCGCCTTGCAAGACCCCGCCCTGAATGGCGGCGCCCACGGCCACAACTTCGTCTGGGTTAACTCCCTGAAGCGGGTCTTTGCCGAATATTTGTTTTACTTTTTCTACCACAGCCGGCATGCGAGTCATACCACCAACCAAAACTATTTCGTTAACATCAGTATTCTTTAGACCGGCGTCCTTAAGAGCCTTCTCGCATGGCTCGGCAGTTTTGTCTATAAGTTCCTGAACAAGCTCAATTAATTTGGCTCGAGTTAGCTTGTACTCAAAGTGTTTTGGCCCGTCAGCATCGGCGGTTAGGAAGGGCAAGTTAATATCGGCAACCTCAGTAGTTGAAAGTTCTTTTTTGGCTTTTTCAGCTTCTTCTTTCAGCCTTTGCATTGCGGCTTTATCTTCTTTTATATCTATACCGGATTCTTTATTAAACTGCTCTACAAAATGGTTAACAATTCGCATGTCAAAGTCTTCACCGCCAAGATGAGTGTCGCCATTGGTGGAAAGTACTTCAAACACTCCCTCCCCAAGCTGAAGAATTGAAACATCAAAGGTCCCGCCACCTAGGTCGAATACGGCAATTTTTTCTTCCTTGCCTTTATCTAAACCGTAGGCAAGAGCAGCTGCTGTAGGTTCGTTAATTATGCGCTTAACTTCAAGTCCGGCAATTTTTCCAGAGTCCTTTGTTGCTTGGCGTTGGCTGTCATCAAAATATGCCGGGACTGTTATGACCGCTTCAGTAACTGGCTCTCCCAGAAAAGCTTCGGCATCAGCTTTTAGCTTGGACAATATCATACCACTGACTTCTTCTGGGCTATAGTCTTTGCCAGCCATAGTCACCTTCACCCCTGAACCGGATTTAACAATCTTGTAAGGCATTAATTCTAGGTCTTTTTGAACTTCCTTGTCGTCATATTTGCGGCCAATAAGTCGTTTGACTCCAAAGATAGTATTGGTGGCATTTGTAACGCGTTGGCGATTGGCTACCTGGCCAACCAAGCGTTCACCATTTTTATTGATAGCCACTACGCTAGGCGTGGTGCGATTGCCTTCTGAGTTAGCAATTATTTCCGGTTTGCCAGACTGCATCACCGCCATTGCGCTGTTAGTAGTACCTAAATCTATTCCAATAATTTTTCCCATAATATCTCCTTTTAAGTTCCCTTTATTAATTCACCTTGGATTCTTCTGCCAAAATCTATGCGGATAACTTCTACCATTACTTGTTCTCCATCCTCACTTTTACCATTGAGTGACGGAGCACTTCGTCGCCTAGTGTGTAGCCAGGTTGAAGTTCCTCGCAAACAACTTCAACCTCGCCGCCAGCGTCCTCCATACTAATAGCTTCGTGCAGTTTGGGGTCAAAATGCTCTCCAACGGTTTTAATCTTTTCCACCCCAAGTGCGGCAAAACATTCCAGAAACTGCTTCTCAACCCCTTTGACTCCTTCTATCCAGGGTCTGACCTTGGAAATGTCGTTTTTATGGTCTGGTATATGCTTCAAGGCTCGGTCGAGGTTGTCTAAAGCCGGCAAGAGCTCCTGGACAATCATAGCTTTGTAAAAGTTGGCCATTTGCTCACGGTCTTCTTGGCTACGACGGCGCAAATTTTCGGCATCCGCTCGTTCTCGCTTTAGAGCCTCGGCCAGTTCACCGATTTGCTGTTCTAGCTCCCCGATTGTTGGCTTTTTGGTCTTGTTCATAGTGGCAAACCATTTCTATATTGAACTTTTCTTATAGTTCTACGAACTGGATTTGCTATGGCTAGCGCTAATTTGCCGATGCCACTACTGTTTCTGTAGTAGAGGTCCTCCTTTAACTCACGAAGTCGAACAAGATCAACTAGCGACTCTTGGTGGGCTGTGACTTCTTGACCCTGCAGTTTCACAATCTCCAAGTCCAAAGAAAGTTTTTGGCCAGTACTCAAGGCTGGTAATTCATTCTTAGACATATAGAGTCTCCTCCAAGGCCTCGCCGGCGTGACCGACCAGTGTCATAACATCTTTATAGCTCTGCCTGGTGGGTCCTAGCACGCCTATGTAGCTACGGTCGCTAAATGGGCTGCGAAAGCGGCTAATGATTAACGAACAGCCACTGTTGCGCCCAATCGGGTTTTCTTGGCCAATGTAAACACTCAGAGGCTCATTGGGAGCTGCTTCGTTTAACCAGGGTTGCAGGTTGTCCAAAAGACTGGCAACTTCCTGGACTTGAGCAGGATGCATAAACTCAGGCTGGCCAAACAAATTAGAAAGCCCGCTCATATAAAGCTGGTTACCAATGGTCGCTAAGCCAAGGTTGTGCGTTAGCTCCACTAGTGTATCGACTGCATTTCGAATTGTATGTTCGGGTACATTGCCAGAACTAACTCTGGCGGCTAAGGCTCTTTCTGCCCGACCGTCCGAAGTTTTCTTGTGCTGGCCTTGGTCGCCTATATTATTTACATAAAAACGATAACCTTTGTCGGTTGGAACTCGTCCAGCGCTGGTGTGTGGTTGGTGTATATAGCCTTGTTTTTCTAGCTCGACCATCTCGGACCGTATCGTGGCGCTAGAAACACCAAAAGCTTTGGCGAGCAGGCTAGAACCAACAGGACTAGCTACTTCGGCGTATTGTTCAACAATAGCTTGTAAGATCTTTTCTTGTCTGTGGGTCATTTTATTAGCACTCATACTATATTACTGCCAAGTAATAACCATTATAGGTTAGTTAGCACTCACAAGTCAAGAGTGCTAATAATGAGAAATGTGATCTATTAGCTGTTGGGCTATTTCACGATTTCGATGTTGTGTAAGGCCGTCCGTAACACCGCGGAGTATTTCAGTAGAGGTATGGATATAGTCTCGATTGACCACAAAAGTGAAGTGGCGCGACCTCAAGGCTTCTTTTAACTCAATCTGGGCGCTTTTTAGGCGTTGAATCTTTTCGATGTGGCTCATGTGCCCACGCTTTTCAAGCCTTTCCATCCATACTTCAAAGCTAGGCGGCAAGATAAACATGGCCTTGAGGTCGGGAATTGAGTTGGCAACCTCTAAAACACCTTGGAAATCAATTTGCAAAATCGGCTTGCTTCCTCTGGCTAAAACAGCTTCGTAGGCTTTGATACTCGTTCCATAAACAGTGTTACCATGAACTGCTTTCGCCTCAATCATTGCATTTTCCTTGAGTAGGTCTAGCATTGTTTTGTCGTCTACAAACCAGTAATTTACTCCAGTTTTATCTCCGGATCGCGGGAGTCGAGTGGTATGAGTAATAACATGCCGCCAATCACTAATTTCTTCAATGTGATGCATGATCGTGTCTTTTCCCGCAGCAGTAACGCCACATAGAATCAGGGGTTTATGAATTAATACTAATTCCGAGGCTTCAGCCGGCATTTTATATGTACGCACAGCTTCCAGAAGCTGGTAATGAACTGATTCCTGCATTAGAAATAAGTTTATACCAAGTTGCTTATGATAAGCGACTCAAAATATCTTGCGCCGCTTTACGGGCTTCGAGTTCCCTGGCAACTTGGACTTTACCGTCAATAAGCGCGGCAAGCTGGTTAATAGCTTTAGCAAGATCATCGTTAAGAATAAAATGCGTTTCTGGGTCACCAAGAGCAAACTTATAAGATCGATAGGCTTCGGCCAGGCGACTGTCTAACTGGGTAGAATCAGCGTCGTATCCACTCAGGCGGCGAGTCCATTCGTCGTATGTTGGAGGAGTTACAAACGCGCTGACTGTATTTTTAAAACCGAGCTGTCGGAATATCGGTACAACATCGGCTAACACAGCCATCACCGCTATGCCGCTTGCAGGGTAGGAGGTTGCCATGGTGGAATACAACTCACCGCCAGGACCAATCGCAACTTGCATAAAATGCCCTGATTTGATGTCTGCCAGCGTTTTGTCTAAATCTGTCAGAAAGTAATAGTCCTTACCGTCTTCTTCGGCTGGCCTTTTTGGCCTTGTGGTATCGCATATAACTATTGGCAATTTAGAGCCTTTCATTAAACTCGTTTTACCAGCTGCCGAAGGGCCAATTATCATTAGCAGACTAAGGTTATTGAGTTGATTCTGGGTACTTTCTGAAGGCTGATAGTTTTGCACTAAGGCAGGCAGCTTTTCTAAAAATTCAGCTTTGTCCATAGAGCTAGTCTTTCTTTAGCATAACAGCGAATGCCTCAGCCGGCATATCGACTTTTCCAAAACGCTTCATGCGCTCCTTGCCTTTCTTTTGCTTAGCCAAAACTTTCTTTTTACGAGTTACATCTCCGCCGTAAAGACCTGTGGTAACATCTTTGCGGTACGCACTAATGTCCTCTCTGGCAATAAACTTACCGCCAATCGCTGCCTGCAAGCTTACTTTAAATTGTTGCCTCGGAATAACTTCTTTTAGTTTTTCCACAGTTATGCGACCTAGTCTTTCGGCTTCGGTCTTGTGGGCCATTACACTTAAGGCATCAACTTTTTCGCCAGCTACATAAAAATCGACCTTAACTAGGTCCTCTGGCTTGTAGCGGTCTAGCTCATAATTGAATGACCCATATCCGCTGGTAATGCTTTTAAGCTGATCATAAAAATCAGTAAGCAGATTGGCAAGTGGTGCTTCAAAGTCAACCACAGCCAGCTGCGCGTCAACATAGCTGAGATTCTTTTGAACACCCCGCGAATTTACTATTAGCTGCAATACTTGCCCGACAAAACTGCCTGGACAAACGACCTCTCCTTTTACCCAAGGTTCTCTTATTTCACTAACCTCCGAAGCCTCGGGCATTTCAGATGCAGACTTTATGTCCTTTAGCTTCCCATCAGTTTGAACGATCTGATAACTAGTGGAAGGGTTTGTGACAATCAGTTCCAGGTCGTATTCCCGCTCTAATCGTTCTTTCACAATGTCCATATGTAGCAAGCCTAAAAATCCTAGCCTTAGGCCAAACCCAAGAACCGGCGAATTTTCCTGTTCAACTCTTAGAGCCGAATCACTAAGACCTAGTTTTTCAACCGCGTCTTTTAATTCTTGATAGTTTTCGTTACTTTCAGGGAAGAACCCAGCATAGACAAACGGTTTTATGTCTTTATAGCCAGGTAGTGCGGCCAAGGCAGGACTGGCAGAAAGAGTCACGGTGTCGCCCACCTTAGCTTCTTTGGTAGTTTTTAGGTTGGTCACAACATAGCCTATTTCACCAGCCTCTAAATTAGAAGCCGGTTTCATTTCGGGGCTTAAAAATCCTACTTCTAAAGCTAGTCCGCTGGCCTTAGTGGCCATCATTTCAATAGTAGCGTTTTTGTCGATTTTCCCATCAACGACCCTTAGGTACAGAATTACCCCCCTGTAATCATCATAGTAACTATCAAAAATTAGAGCTCTGGTGTCAGCAACAGCATTTCCAGCCGGGGGGGGAATGTCTTTGACAACTTTTTCGAGCACCTCTTCGACCCCTAGGCCGGTTTTTGCACTAATTTTAATAATTTCGTTTTCTTCACAACCTAAAAGTTTGGCTATTTCAGTACCAACTCGCTTTACATCAGCAGCAGGCAGATCAATCTTGTTTAAAACGGGAATAATTCTTAAATCAGCCGCCAACGCTAAATAAACATTAGCTAAGGTTTGAGCCTGTATACCCTGGCTGGCATCAACAACCAGAATCGCGCCTTCACAGGCCTGCAAACTACGCGAAACTTCATAGCTAAAATCTACATGGCCGGGAGTATCAATTAGGTTTAGCTCAAAGCCCTTGTACTGCATGCGCACAGGAGCTAGCTTAATGGTTATTCCCCTTTCTTGCTCAAGCTCCATCTTGTCCAGAAGCTGAGCCTTCATGTTGCGTTTTTCAACTGTACCGGTGATCTCCAAGAGTCTATCCGCCAAAGTAGACTTCCCATGGTCAATGTGGGCGATAATACAAAAATTTCGTATTTTTTCTTGCTGCATTGAACCCAATTATAACAGAGGTGATAAGTAAAATAGGTGTCTCTGGTATTGGATGGAGGCTTAGGCCGAGGTTATTGCGTAAGGAGAAGGTAGCCAGTAATCACTCTGCACGGATAGCAAAAAAATACTATATACGAACAGGCTTTAGGATAATTTGCCGTATTTTTGTGGTTACAGCTTTTGCTTCGTCTAGCCCCAATAGCGAGGACACGAACACATGAACGGCAAAAGTTGGAACAACAATTGCAAAAATCTTAACACTAAGAGTCAAAAATCCTTTGTCGGTTGCCAGCAACGGGATAAGGCCTACCAGAATATAGGCTGTTAAAGCAGTAAATCCCGTTACCGACAAGATCCTGGTAATCTCACTCCAGAACTTTTTATTAAATAATCCTGGATCACGAATCACCATTATTACAAAAAGAACCATAACCTCAGCCGCTGCTGCGATTGACTGTGCCATCGCAAGCCCCGCCACATCATAGCCACCACCAGATTTTGGCGTTGCGAGCCTAAACACCAAAAAAATGTTTAAGGCAATAGTAAATAGGGATACAAAAAGCGGTGTTTTTGTGTCTTTATGCGAATAGAAGTACCGCGAAAAAAGCATGTAAAGAGTCCTGAATATTATTGCCCCGACCAAGAAGCCTAAAATAATCGCAATTGTTGGAGAAATATTTTTAAAAATTAGACGGGCAAAATATGCTCTAGCGAAAAATGTAATAACTGCCATAGGTAGAATTATCCAAACCATTGCTTGTAAAATTTTTAAAAAATCTTTCCTGAATAGGTCTGGTCGGCCTTGGGCCAACCTGTCGTTCAACCGAGGGAAAGCAGCGGTAGAAATTGCTGTACCAACTATCATTATGGGGACCAAATGAAGAGTGTAGGCATTTTCATAGTATGTAATTTTACCAGTGCCCAATGTAGCAGCTCGATTGGTTTCGACTATACTGTTGATGGAGTCGATCCCTTGGTCTATTGATCTAGCTGGCAGATTGCGAAGTATGCCTCGCAAATCAGAATTAAGAGTAACTTTTGGACGAAACTTAAAGTTCATTTTGTAAAGTCCTAGCAGTACAAACATCAGCTGAAGCAAAGCCCCGGCCAGGGCGCCGAAACCAAGACCTACTAGGCCTAAGTTGTCTCTAAAAATATAAACACTGGCAATAATGCAGCCGTTATAGATGATTGGTGCTATTGCGAAAAAGAAAAAACGTCCGAAACTTTGCTGTACACTAGTCAAAATCCCAGAGATTGCAAAAAGTAATGGGTTAAACGCGACTATCCGCATTATTGTCACAGCATCGTGCATCTGGCTAGGGCTAAGGTTGTCACCAACTACAATTTTAATTAGGGGTTCTGTAAACACTAAAAGAGCAATGCCCACTAAAATCATTGCTGCACCGACAAGAGTTAACAAACTTGAGGTTATTTGCCAAACAGCTTGTCGCTCACCCTTGGCCAGCCTATCGGCAATAAAGGGCATAAACGCCACACCAAAAGCACCGGCTGCGATCGTATAGAAGAAAAAGTCGGGGATTTTAAAAGCCGCAAAATAAGCATCTGTTGTTATGTGCCCAACACTATTAAAGTTTCCGTTGATAATCTGAGTTCGCAGAAAACCCAGAAGCTGGCCCAATAAGACAGCGCAAAAAAGCAGAGCAGCGGCGTTAGTCAGTGATATTCGCGCATTGGCACGGCTTAGCCAGCGGTTCATATGGTTGTTAACCGTTTACTTTCTATTCCGTAGTTTAGTAGCCAGCACAGCCCCGGTACTGCATCAAGTCTATTGAGCATTATTTGTTTTTTGAATATAGCGAAAATCATCTACGGCTAGTATAAAGCCAAAGGGTAAGCACTGCCAGATTGAAATAATACGAAGAACTATTCCCAGCGAAATACTCGAAAAGCCACTATATAAATTATTACAGCCCATAGAAAAATTAACCCTAGTTGAGGGCCAAGCTCCCATAGATGTTCCCCTTCCGTTGCAATCATGCGAATACCATCAATAATCGGGGTAAGCGGCAAGTAAGCCGACAGGGTCTGTAGCCATTCAGGCATAATGTATCTTGGGAAAAAAGTCCCCGAAAGGAATAGCATAGGAAACACAATAATGTTAGCAAGCGGTGCAGCCTGGTTTTCGTTTTTAGCCCAACCGCCAACTGCCAGCCCAATGCCAAAAATTGTTAATATGCCAAGAATTATGAATACCGCAAGTTCCAGGTAGCTACCAATGACCGTAAAATCGAACACCACCACAGCAGCAGCTATCATTATTGCTATTGAAAAGAGTCCAACCGTAGCATTGGACGCTACACTAGACACAAAATACTGCCATGTTCTAAGTGGTGTAGTGTGCAAACGGCGTAAGACACCTTGTTTTTTCATTTCAGGAAAATAATTTACTGGGCCAAAAATACCAAGACCAACTATGGCAAACCCAATTATCCCTGAAACTGCGTAGTCTAAGCTAGTTAGCCCATGATTATTGGTTGGCTGCAGTTTCGCCATAAATGGTGTGGGAGACATGACAATATGGGCGTTAAAATGCTCGAACTCACCATCCAAAATTGACTTTAGTGTATTAGCAGCTTGTGCGCTGTTATTGTCATAATTGATTATGGCTTGTCCCGTTGGTTTGTCATATCCAGTTTTTACAAAACCAAAGTCAGCCGGTATAACAATAGTTGCGTCAATTTCACCGTGGCTCATTTTTTCTTTGGCCTGTTTTAGTGTCTTCACTCCAGAGTCTACTTTAAACATTTTGCTTGTTAATGTGTCCGAAGCAAATTTTTTGGCAAAACTAGAAGTACTCTGATTAATCAATGCAATGTGAAAACTCACATCAGAACCTTTAGAGAAACTACCGAATACGAATAAGAATATTAAAGGGAACAGGACTGTAAAAAATATAGCTGTTTTATCACGGAAGTACCGTTTAATACCAATCTTTGTGAAAACACCGATTGTGTATAGAGAGTTCGACATGGTTTACTCCCTCAGGGCCTTCCCAGTCAAATCAATGAAAACATCTTCTAAATTAGCTTGTTCGACATGTTGTTCTTTTTTAAATCCGCGCTTTAGCAAACTTCGTATCAAATTTTTGGGCGTATCTATTACCAGAATATTCCCTTCATCTAGCACAGCTACCCTGTCGGCTAGTAGTTCTGCTTCTTCCATGTAATGAGTTGTCAGAACAATCGTAACCCCCGATTTTTGAATACTTTTAACTAGTTCCCATAAGTTTCTCCTGGCTTGAGGGTCGAGGCCTGTTGTTGGCTCATCCAGAAAAAGTACTTTGGGGTTATGCACTAAAGCTGCAGCTATGCTAAACCTTTGTTGTTGACCGCCAGAAAGCTGATCAATATAGCTTCCAGATTTATTCTCTAGGTTTACTTTTTTCAGCAGTGCTTTTGTATCAACTCTCTTACCATAAGCAGCCGCTGACATTTCTAGTAGTTCGCTCAGTTTTGTCTTATCCATAAAAGCCGGGCTTTGCGGCTGAACACCTATAATATACTTTACCTTCGTTGGATCGGTCGCAACATCTACACCATCTATACTGGCTTTTCCACCGTCAATCTCACGCATACCTTCCAGCATTTCTAGAGTTGTAGTCTTACCGGCCCCATTAGGCCCAACAATTCCAAATACTTCGCCCTTTGCGACTTCGAAGCTAACCCCTTTAACGACTTGTTTGCCGCCATAGCTTTTTTGTAAATTCTTAGCTCTTACCAGCGCTTTTGGCATATCGTATTATTTTATCAGTAAAAAAACAGCATAAGAATACCCAGGCAATTAAGCCTGGGTATTCTTATGCTCGAACCGTGTTCTTTATTATTTGCGCTTTAGAGTCAAGAAACCGTTGCGTGGGTTTTCATTGACGGTGCGGTCGCTAGGAAGATCAGTGCCAGTTTCGGATCGCTCGTCCTTAGAAAAGTAGTAAATAGTCTGAACCTTGCCCCCGCGCAGAGTTACTTTTTTTGAATTTAGATAGTAAGTAACACCTTTACTGTTTGTGTGCTTATAAGCCATCGCTGTTAATCCCTCTCTGTTAGATTAGTAATGGTACTTCTAACCATACTCTGAGCGCTTTTTCCTTGTCAACCCCTTAGTGCTGTTTTGGCTAATATTCCTCTGTTCTTATCTGTTAAGCGGACCCTATCGATGAAAAGTCTACTACGGGTATGTAGGGGCTTGAGCTACTGTTCCTACTTTTGAATGAGCCAAAGCGATATCAAAGGTTGCTTAATAAAATGCTTATGCGGTACTATGATGGGGTATCAAAAGAACTAAACACTGGGAGGTGATTAAGACATATGGAGTTTTCGTCTAACGACAAAAACGGCGTTCAGACTCGCCACGGTCGTGGCAAAAAAATAGACTGGGCAGCCAGAACGATTCGGCTCGAGATTTTCATTATTTTGACGGGTAGCGCGCTTTTGGTGCTTGCAATAGCACTGTACTTAGCTTTTGGTCCAAGTATCGCCAAACAGTCGCAGCAACTAGATACTTCTAAATACCAGGCCGTATTTCTGAATATTGGCCAGGTCTATTTTGGGAAAGTCACAACCATAAATGACCGATTTATGGTCCTTAGTGATGTTTTCTATGTTAACTGTAACACCGCCAACGGGTCGAACAACTGTACTCAAAACGGCAATAACCAATACACTCTTTACAAATTAGGTGTAAACGAGCTACATGCTCCACAAGACAAGATGGTGATCAACCAAACGGCCGTTTCCTACTGGGAAAATATCAAAGACAGCAGTAAGGTTGTCCAAGCAATTCAACAGTACAAGAAAAACCCCAACGCCGCCAACAACCAAGTAAACTCAAGCGGTACTAGCGGACAGAACTCTGCTACACAAAACTCTAACAACACAAATCAATAACAAATATCTGAACGCTAAAATACCTCGGTTTTTTACCGAGGTATTTTTTTACATATTAGATACCTTCTTTGCCATCAGAAACCTGGTGCCTAGGCTTCCGATCAACAATAGCCCCAATACACCAGTTACCAGAACACTCCAGCCAGCCAAGTCTGGAGACCAAACTGGCGAAACGAAATCAAACTGATATAGAGCAACGGGGACAGCAAAAGCTGACGCACCGTGGCTAGTGACATATTCTTGCACACAGGGGACCCTGTTGCGACCGGAGAAATCTATAGAGTTTATCGACTGACAGTAGTTTTGCGCCTCAGTGTAGACCTGAGAGTTTGCAGCCTGGGCTTGCTCTTCGGCTGCTTTTTGCAGTCTTTCATAAGTGTACTTTAGTTGGATTGGTGGCTTTATAGCATTAGAACCACTAGCCAGATTAGTGTTCATATGAGCATATACAAAACTCCGTAGAGTGTTCAAGGGGCCGTTCACATCGGTGCCTGCCCGATCAGCTATATATACTTCGTTCCTTAAATGAGACATGGTCTGATTGTTATTGCGCAGGGCCGTTACGGATACGATTAGTGAAATACAAAAGCTAGCAACTATGAGCCATATAAACCTATCTTTGCCTTGGATTTTTGTTTTATTTTTTGTTTTTATTAGCGCCATAATAAAAAATCGACTTGCCTACAGGTTATCTTCGCACGACAAAGGGCGATCGTCAAAAACTAAAATACAGCTGTACCTGTTATTTCAAACACGCTAATCTATACATATGCACATATTCGTTTCGTTTATCGGGGGGGGCTCTATGGCCCCACTGGCTATGATTGCAAACGATGCAGGCTACGAGGTCAGCGGATCTGACAAAACCGATGGCAGTCCTTATTTAAATCTGCTCCACTCTAGAGGCATTAGAGACATTGACATAGGAGCAACGGACGAAGGCATTGCTAAGGCCCACGCCAAGAATCCGATAGACTGGTATGTTTATAGCTCGGCAGTCGAGAAAGAATACCCCAACCATCCCGAGTTTGAATTCTGCAAAGCAAATAATATAAAAATGACAAAGAGGGACAGCTTTTTAAATGAGATTTTGTCGCAAAAAAGGTTAAAATTATTTGCGGTAGCCGGTACTCACGGCAAAACTACTACAACTGCAATGGCTGTTTGGCTTTTTAAGAAACTAAATTTGCCAATAAGTTACTCGGTGGGAGCCAAAGTACCGTTTGCCGAAATGGGCGCTTATGAACCAAACAGTAGTTTTTTTGTCTATGAATGTGATGAATTTGACCGCAACTTTTTGGCGTTCAGCCCCTATATTTCACTGATTTCCGGTGTTAGCTGGGACCACCACGAAATTTTTCTCACCCAAGAAGATTACAACCAAGCATTTCGGCAGTTCCTGAACCAAAGTGAATGGAAAGTACTATGGCAAGAAGATTTTAACCGTCTCAACTACACCCAAGATGATAAAGTAGTGATTTTAGACGAAAACGACCCGCAGATCCAGCAAATTAAGCTGGTAGGCGAATACAACCGCCGCGATGCCTGGCTGGTCGCCAATGCAGTTCACGGAATTACCAAAGAGCCTCTTTCAAAAATACTTACTTACCTGAGCATTTTTCCAGGAATTTCCCGCCGTTTTGAAAAAATTATCGAAAATCTTTATACAGATTACGCTCACACCCCGGAAAAAATTACCGGCGCACTCAGAGTCGCTACTGAAAGCTTGCAGCCAAATCAAAAATTAGTTGTAGTTTACGAGCCTCTCACTAACCGCCGCATGCACTACATGCGGGACCAGCACAAAGACTTGTTCAGTAGCGCTAATGCGCTTTACTGGGTACCGAGTTTTTTGGCCAGGGAAGACCCTGCTCAAGAAATTCTCTCACCGGCTGAGTTGATAAAATCATTAAACCCTCAGCTACAAACTATTGCCAAACCAATGGAACTAAACGACGACCTAAAATCGGCGATTGATAACCACCTCAAAAGCGGCGAATTAGTACTGTGCCTTAGCGGCGGAGGCGGCGGAAGCCTAGACGAATGGCTACGGAATGAGTTTAAACCGTGAGATTAATACAGCTTAATGCTTGGGGTGGACGACTGGAAAGCCAGTTACTGGAGTTTATCACCAACCAGAACCCTGATCTTATTTGTTTTCAAGAAATTATATCGATAAGTGGTGGAAACGGGGGATTTTTTACTACTCTTGAAAAAATCCAAAGGAACATAAAGTACGAAGCTTTTATGTCACCAGTCTTTACTTTTAACTTTATGCGAAGGCAGGCTAGCTTTGGCAATGCTATTCTTTCAAATACCACATTTAAAAAAAGTGTGGTTGTTTTCACTAATCTTAAGCACAAAAATAACTTTGATTTTGACGGAGATGACTACAATGTCAGGAACCTTCAGCATGTTGTTATAGAACATGGGAATAAAAAACTAAACATATTAAACCATCACGGGCATCATATACCGGAGCATAAGAATGGTGACGCTGAAACAATGCGTCAAATGAAGCAAATTGGGGAATACATAGACACTCTAGAAGGGCCAATAATTTTATGCGGCGACTTTAACTTATCCCCAAAAAGCGAATCACTTGAACAAATTAATACCAGGCTCGTAAATCTTCCTGTTGAGTTCAGGCTCAAAACCACAAGAACTGAGCTAACTCACAAAAAAGAGATCTGTGACTATGTTTTTGTTAGTAAAGAAGTACAAGTAAAGGATTTCTCTGATTCAGGCCAAGTAGTTTCAGATCACAAAGCCTTAATCTTAGAATTTGATGTTTAGAAAGCAAAGATAGTGGCAACGGCAAGTCCAACTGCCGCTAGTATCGCCAAAAGAATGGGCAGGACTGGCACGGACTTTTTGAGTTTAGCGGGTTTTTGCTGAAGGTGATTCGTCGGCTGAGCGGTTGGCTGAGGCGCAGTAGCTTGCGGGACGGTTGGTATTGGCCCAGGCACCGGAACCGGCTGTTTTTTCTTGCTACCACCAAAGAACCCAAACCGTTTTTTTGGTTTTTGAGGAATTTGAGGCGCGGCTTTTAGGTTGTTGGTTACATTTTGTAGAACGCTATCTAGGACTTGATCACCGGCCGGTTGTTCATGAATGACAGCACTGGATTGAGCAACCGCTGTACCAGCGATCGGGTTAGAGCCGGCGTCTGAAACAGAGTTGTCCGTAAAATTTTGAGGGTTACCCAAAGGGTTGGTCGGCGGAACAACATCCTGAATTGGATGTTGGGCTGGAACAGCTGGTTGGGCACGGTTAGTCGGGGGAGGCATTTTAATATGTCCACTACTATATTCTTGAGGTTATTTTACCACAGATAGTTTCAAAATACTCCGCGGACCAGCCATAATATGACTAGCAATATGGCTTTTTCTACAGAGCTCAAAAAGGCACAAGTATGGCTGTCTGGGCATGATCCAGTAATGGCTGTACTAGTATCAGAGTTTGGCCCTTGCAAAATTAAGCCACACTCCAATCATTATGCCGAACTTATCGACAGTATAATCAGCCAGCAGTTGAGCGTTAAGGCTGCAGCAACGATCCATGACCGAGTTTTGAGTATGTATGACGGTAAGGCTCCAACCCCAAAGCAGCTTCTTGAGATAAATAACGAAAAACTCAGGGCCTGTGGCGTAAGTTATGCCAAAGTGGCCTACATGAAAGATCTAGCCCTACATATTGTTGACGGCCGGCTAGATTTGCAGCACATCAACAGCCTTCCTAACGACGAATTAATAGACCAACTAACCGCTGTAAAAGGAATCGGCGAATGGAGTGCTCATATGTATATGATTTTCTGTCTTGGAAGGCTTGACATCCTGCCTGTGGGAGATCTTGGAGTACAAAAGGCAGCCTATCAACTATATAAACTGCCTAAGCAACCCAAAAAGGAACAATTAAAGTCATTGTCAAAAAAGCATCATTGGAGCCCATATGAGTCCGTTGCGTCCTGGTACTTATGGCAAAGTTTGAAAAATACTTGACTTGTTAAGTATAGGCAAACGGTCGGGCAGGGGACTTTAGCGATTGTCACCGCTTCCGCTTATAGCATTCCTGCTGCTTCTGTCAGATAGTTTTTCTACATTTTGTCTGGCTATATCGCTCATTTTAACATCCAAAAGATCCCCTATTCTCGCAATGTACCAAAGCACATCTCCAAGCTCTTTGACCAGTGCGTCTTTGTCTAGTAGCGATACATCAGACCCACTATCTCTAATCCATTTTTTTATTTTTTCTGCTACTTCGCCCGCTTCACCATTGAGCCCTAGAGCCCCATATACCAAGCTAGCACTCGAAGGCTGAGCGGTTTTCATGGCTGCTTTCTGATACTCATCAAAGTTCATCTAAATCCCCCCGTAGCCGCCGCCATAACCAAAATAGCTCTGAGCTGGCTTATGGTAGTCGCTGATTTTTAAGGGCAACTGCCCATCGCTAAGACCATCTGCCGACATTATATATAGTTCGCTACTATTTTTTGAAACGAGCAGATATTTTTCAGTGAACCAACCATATGTTTGGAAGTTTTCCGATCGAGCTACTGTTTTACCATCGTTGCCTTCTGAGTCTCCAACTAAAAGGTTGTTTTTGCCGTCGCGCTGTTCACTCCAAAAATTCTGCTTTCCGCTAGGAGATAGCAGATAGGTATTATAAATGCCATCAGTTGGGAACTCAGACTCCTGAATTTCGCTTATTGCACCATCGACATACTCTAAATAGGTTGGTTCATTCGACGCATTATTGTAGTAGTAAAAATACAGCTGATTCGGCTTGCCGGGAGTTGTGTTTATGTACCCGTTTTCTTGGGCTGAAATAGTTTTGAGAGTTTTCTTGCCGCTCCCATCGGCTCGGATACTATATATTCCATTTTGCTTGCCTACTAGTTGGGCTTCTGAGTCGTAAGGGTAGCTATACCAAATTTTGGTATATACTATTGTGCCATCGGTCAAACCAATAGCATTACCAAATTGCTCTTGAGCGTAGGTATTGCTGTCACCGATAGCGTCAGTTTGGCTAAGTACTGTGATTTGCTTAGAGTCGGCATTAAAGCTTTTTATGATGTTCTTTTTGGGCTGCCAGTCACTGTAGGTGTTGCGTGTTGCTTGATAAACAAAAGTGCTACCTTCCCAGCCGACTAGACTAAAGCTAGCATTGCCTTCGTCCATTGTCGTTAATTTGTCGTTTTCGGTTTCAACTAAATAAAGTCTGGGTAAGCCGCTGTCTCTCCGTGATAAAAGAGCCAGATACTTCCAATCTCGACTTACGAGCAATACCGTACCAACATCATCTTCTTTCCCTGTTCCAGCTAAAACTGTTTCTCTAGCTGTTCCGTCTAAATTTGTCTTAACCAAATCAATCTTGCCAGAAAGTTTGGACAGGAAATATATTTTGCCCTGTGGTGTCAGGCTGAAGTCGTTTTTAAGAATTTTATTGTCACTCGCTTTTACATCCACCTCTGCGCTATTAAAGCCATTCAGCAATAGGCTTAATTTTTTTTCTTGTGTGCCTACGGCTAGAACCACAGTAGCATCTCCGTTCTTGTCTGTTTTAGCTAGGTTATTCTGCCCGTCACTAAGTGCAACTTCGGCAAGAGCTTTACCGGTTATTGAACTTACTATATGCACTTTGCTTGGTCTTCCGGTTGCTTCTGTCTTTATGTTAAATAACTGATCACTACTAAGCCCGACTATAGACTTAGAATCAGCATCTTTATAGTACTGTTTATAAACCCTGATATGCTGTTTGCCCAAGGGTACATTTTTTACAACTGCTATGCCTTGTCCGTTGGTTTCGGCTGAATTTTCGCCCACCTCAACGCGCGCGCTACTAACTACACCGCCGGTTTTGCTGTCGGTAACAGCCACGGAAATATCTTTTTTTATAAATGTGCCGGCAATGGCGTAGCGGGTAAAAGGAATAGCAAACAAAACTAGTACCAAAACCGCCACACTTAGCGGGATGGAAAATTTTTTGTTGCCAATGTACCAAACTTTGAACCGTCCCCACATGGCCGGTGATTTTACACTAATTCTTTTTGAGCTTGCGGAGTCTGTTGTTTGGACTTCGGCTGCAGGTACTTCGGGAACTGGCACTTCGCCTAGCCCTGCTTTTTTATTTGCCATATCTTACATTAACTATAGAGGTTAGAGAGGCATTTTCCAAGCTCCTTGGCGGACAATTTCCAGCTTGCCGCCACTAATTTTTACAATTGTTGAAGATTGTCCGCTTTGGACTCCCCCATCAATATAAAAATCTAAGCTATCTCCAAATATCTCCTGGGCGCGCTGAGCAGTAAGAGCCACTGGTTCGTTCTGAATATTTGCACTGGTGCTAACCAGCGGGCCGGTTTTATCTATAAGGTCCCTTAGCTTATTGTTGTCAGGAATTCTGATTGCCAAGGTTTTGGTACCTCGGTGCAAATACCGTGGGGCGTTTTCGGCTGGAGCAATAAACGTTAATGGTGCCGGCCAAAATCTACCTACCGGTTCGAGCTCTTTGACGTCAACACCAAGGTCGCCCGCCTGATCTACATCCGCTATCAATACGATGCACGGTTTGTGGTCGTCGCGTTGTTTTAGATGGTAGAGTTTCTCAACCGCTGCCTGGTTCAGAGCGCAGGCAGACAGACCATAAACTGTGTCGCTGGGCATAAAGCCGGCGGCTCCGCCCTTCAGCAACTCAGTAACTTTCTCATCAAACCTATCCGTAAAATAACTCATATGTAACTAAGCAGTGGCTACTAGCCAAACTCCTGATACAACCATAAATATTAAAAGAGTATATTTAGCAAACCCCTCGCCCTTTTTAAGTGCAATGTGTGAGCCAGCATAGCCACCCAGAAACCCTCCAGCAATACCTGCTAGCCCATATGTAAAGTTGATTAGGCCACTTGTTAATAGGCTGGCCACTACAGCAGTGTTGAGTACCAACGAGGCTTTTCGTTTTAAAATATTCGCTTCTATTGCAGTTGCACCGTAAAAAACAATGAAGATCACCGAAACCAATGCACCTATGCCGCCGCTCAGTATGCCCTGCAACAACAAGACAAGAGCTAACAGCCCTGTTCCTGCTGTTTGGATTAGTCCACTAGTTTTGCGTGTTTTAACACCTAAATTTTTATGTAGCATAAAAGGGACCATTGCCAAAGTCAGAATGCCCATCATCATCTGCAAGCTCGCGTTATTAATTTTTTGAACGAAAATACTCGCAAGAATCCCCATCAGAAGGGCTACGATTATTGCAATGATGCTCAGTTTTTTGTTCTGAAACATTCGGCCCCGGAAAGCCGTAACAGCGCCGAAAGTCAGACCAAAGCTTCCGAATTTACTGGTTGCAATAGTTTGTTGTGGAGTAAGCCCAATCCATATCAAAAATGGATTTACGACAAAACCCCCTCCACCACCGGCCATACCGCTAAGCAAACTGGAAACAAAAAATACCAAAAAAAACAGCTAGCGGCAATAAATCATGCCAAGTCATTAGGCATTCATTATAACGCCGGCTTAAGCTTATTTATATATACTTGGCTAGTCAGGTATTCAGCAATTTGTCCAGCTCTGGCTGCACGAGTTTAAAAATTAGGTCGTGACCATTGTTGTTAGGATGAAGGCCGTCAGCTAATATATCCCTTTTTTGAGATTGCTCCTTGAATTTTTCAAAAATTGGCACAAAAGCTATATCATTATCTTCGGCAACTTTGCGCATTATGTCTTCAAATTTTTTTACGCGGGTAGGTATGTAGTAAATATCCTTCCAGAATACTGGAGTAGTTTTTTCTTCATCAGGTGCGCCAAGGCCAACGAACATAATTTTGTCCGAGAAATTTTTAGCTTTGGTTGCTAGTGCTCTCAGATTAGCTTCATACAGCTCCGGCGTAGATTTGTATTCTTTTTGGCCTATTCGATAAGAATCATTCAGCCCCGTCGTGATAATAATGCAAAGTCCTTCACCATTATCTCGCGCTTTAGTTTCAGCATCGAAACGACTCTAGATCGTATTACTGGTTCCACCGGCTATCCCAAGGTTAAAAACTGTAGGCTCATCCCTTTTCTTGAGGTCTTCCAGCTGAAGCAAATCGTAAAATTTACGTAAACGGGCCACCCAACCACCTTCACTATCCCAAAAGCCTTGTGTAGTACTGCCACCAAAAACCAAAACCCTCATTATTGTTCTGTGATTTTTAGGCTGAGTTCTTTTAGCTGTGCATCATCAACGGTGCTGGGCGAATTCATCATTACATCTACGCCAGATCCGTTTTTGGGGAAAGCAACTACATTGCGTATGTTGTCTTCTTTGGTTAGCACCATAAAAATACGGTCTATGCCAAAGGCACAGCCAGCGTGGGGCGGCGCTCCATATTTAAAAGCGTTTAACATACCTCCAAATTTGGAGTCTACATATTCCTTGCTAAAGCCAAGCGTTTCAAACACAGCATACAGAACCTCGGGGTTGTGGTTGCGCACCCCGCCAGAACACACTTCGTAACCGTTCATTACCATGTCGTACTGGTCAGCAATTATGTGTAGCTTGTCTTCGGCTTTAAGTGCGTCCAGCCCGCCTTTTGGCATGCTAAATGGATTGTGCCCAAAGTCGAGCTTGCCAGTTTTTTCGTCCAGCTCATAAAACGGAAAATCTACTATCCAGGCTAGCGCAACTACGCTAGGGTCCTTCAAGTTAAAATGATCGGCAAACTCGTTTCTAAGCCTGCCAAGAACTTTATTAACCATGTTTTGGGTACCAGCACCAAAGAACACTGCATCTCCGCTATCAGCACCGGTTTTATTTTTTATTGTGTCCAGTTCTTCGGGCTTTAGGAATTTAGCAATAGGCGATTTAACTTCCCCGCCTTCATAAGTTATATATGCCAATCCGCCTGCGCCTTCAGTCTTGGCAATTTCGGTAAAGTTGTCTATTTGCGAACGGCTAAGCGACGCTCCGCCCTTTACGCAAATAGCTTTTAGCCTGCCTCCGCTGTCTATCGCGCTTTTGAAGACACCAAATCCAGTACCGCCAAGCTCTTCAGAAAGATCAATAAGCTCCATTGCAAAACGAAGGTCTGGTTTGTCGGTACCGTACCTATCCATAGACTCCTGGTAAGGAATTCGGGGTATTTCTTCACTCAAAAGTTTTAGGTTGGCAAAATCTTTGACCAGCCCGACTATTAACGGGTCCATAGTGCTGCGCACTTCTTCGCCGTCTTCGACAAAACTCATTTCCAGGTCCAGCTGATAAAAGTCGCCGTAAAGCCTGTCGGCGCGGGGGTCTTCGTCTCTAAAGCATGTGGCTAGTTGATAGTATCGTGGCAAACCGCCCACCATAAGCAACTGTTTAAACTGCTGGGGCGCTTGCGGAAGCGCGTAAAACTTTCCAGGATGGACGCGTGAGGGAACCAAGAAATCGCGCGCGCCTTCAGGACTGGAGTTGGCCAAAATTGGCGTAGTAACTTCTGTGAAATCTTTAGACTCCATATAGTCGCGAATGAACTTGTTGTATCTGGCGCGTTTTTTTAGGTTTTCCTGCATTTTCGGCCGGCGCAAGTCTAAAAAACGATATTTAAGACGCAGGTCTTCGGATGTATTTTGCTCCGAACCAATTTGAAATGGCAAAACTTCTGATTTGTTTAGTACACTTAGACTCTCAACTACAATTTCAATTCCGCCGGTTTCGATGTTAGGGTTTTTTAGGCCTTCTTCTCTTTCTGCTACTACTCCTTCGGCACTTATAACGAATTCGTCGCGCATGCTCTCGGCAAGTTTGAATGCGTCAGAATTTTCCGGCTTTAATACTAACTGTACAAGCCCGCTATGATCGCGCAGATCTATAAAAATAAGTCCGCCATGGTCTCGGCGTGAATTTACCCAGCCTTTCACCAACGCCTTTTGCCCAACCAGCGAAGGCGCAGCTACTGCTAACACTCTTTCCATAGGTGTTATTCTACCACTGTTTTATCTGTTTGTTCAGAGATTTTTACTTCTTTGTGCTCTTTGTGGTCCTTCTTTGCTTCAGCTGCAGCTACTTTGCGAAGGTCGCCATATTGGTCAAACTCATCCAAAATTCTTACTCCAAAAATCTGTTCTATAACATCTTCAAAACTAATCACACCCACTACTTCTTCGTCGCTCTTTACAACAACAAGTAGGTGATGTCGTGTTTTGATAAACCCATCTAGTGCCTGGCGTAGTGTGCCGGCTTCGTTTATAAAAAACACATCTTTGTTCATGACATCACTAACTTTTCCTCCCGATGAGCGCATAGCGAGATCTTTAGCATAGAGAGTACCAACAATTTCTGCAGAGGTTGATTTGCTAGATCCAGACACAACCGGAAATCGTGAAAAACCACTAGCATGCAGCTCATCCAAAAGGTGTGGGCCGATGGATTCATCTACGCCAACTGTTTTAACTCTACGCCGCGGAGTCATGACTTCGCTAATTTTTTTACCACAAAAAGCCAGTGCTCCATAAGCTATGCGTAGGTCGGTTTCTGGAATCCGGTTCTCGGGCTGGTTTTTTTGATTTTTTATGAGTTCTAGCAAATCCTCTACCTCATAAATACCTAGACGGTGGTCGAGCGGCCACAGTTTGGCTAAAAGCCCATCCATCCTAGCGGCAACCGGTCGTAGGCCCGAGAGAATTCTTACTAAAGGCAGCGCTAAAAGTATGCAGTATGTGTAGTACCAACCACCAGCTTTCTTGGGATGCCAAGCAAAGATTACCCAACCAGTTACCAAAATAAACGCAACCACGCTTAGCCAACTATATTCGAAGAGCTTTGACAGCACTCCGGCAAACGCTAAAGACCCGACCAACCAAACAACCAACTTTAGCTCAACTTGATATGAAAACATGGTGTAAGCTCGGTCTAGTTTTGACTGCGTTTTTACAGCTCGACGCCGTAGCTCTGTCTGCCCAAGTATAAGGCTAGTTTTAGCTAAAATTAGACAACTAAGAAAAAGCCATATTAACAACAAAAAAAACAGAGTTTGCATTATTACCATCTTACCCTAGACCAAGGCCACCGTCACAGACTAATTGAGCTGTGGTATCATATTAACCATAATTAAGGAGTACTAAATTAATTCATGGATAAAAGATTTTTGGCCATCCTGGGCGGAATCGCCGTAATCTTTGTAGGAATTTTTTTATTTTCGCAAAATTCGTCTGATAAACAAACGCCAAGCGGTCAAGCATCAAGCAGTCAAGCCACTAACAATGTAACCGGCAAGGGTGCAAGCGGTGTAACCCTTATGGAGTATGGCGACTACCAATGCCCTGTTTGTAGTCTTTATTATCAACCAGTAAAAGATGTTGTAACCGAGATGAATGACCAAATCTTTTTCCAGTTCCGGAATTTACCTATTCCTCAGCTCCACCCCAATGCATTTTCGGCTGCCCGTGCAGCTGAAAGCGCAAGCTTACAGAACAAATTTTGGGAAATGCACGACAAGCTCTATGAAAACCAGTCCAAATGGGCTCCCTCAACAAAACCACTAGAATTTTTTAAATCCTATGCCCAAGAGATTGGACTCAACATGACGCAGTTCGAAAAAGATTATTCAAGCTCTAAGGTTAACGATCGAATAAACGCAGATGTAGCTGAGTTTAATAAAACGGGCCACCAGGTTGCGACTCCTACTTTCTTCATAAATGGCAAATACATAGATAACACCCAACTAGCTGGCTCTAACGGGTTCCCAAGCGTCGAGAAATTCAAAGAACTTATAAACGCTGAAATAGCAAAACAATCCAAGCAGTAGAGCTACAAAGGTTATTCGTGAGTAGCATAGGCTGGCAAGATTATGTTTTTGCCAATACGAGGCACTCGATTTGTTTTTAGGCTTTAGCTGTATTTTTAGTAAAATATAAGCATAAGTGCAACAAAGAAAACTAACCTGATTATGCCGAGCAGATTGAATGGGTGATATTTTTTCTGAGATCAGCATAGTTATCATCGTCGCAACAGCTGTGTCTCTACTTATGAGGTTTTTAAAGCAACCACTGATACTCGGTTATATTCTGGCGGGATTGTTGGTTGGACCGGCTGGTTTTGATTTAATAAATAATTCCGATATTTTTGAGGCTTTTTCACACATTGGGATAACTTTACTCCTCTTTATTATCGGACTGGGGCTAAATGTCGCGATAATTAAGCGTTTGGGAAGAGTTGTTTTTATTGCCGCGGCCGCCGAACTACTAGTTGTAGGCGGCGCTGGATTCTTGGCTGCCAAGGCTATGGATTTTACGCTGACTGAGGCCTTCATAGTCGGACTTTGCTTGTTCTTTAGCAGCACAATCATTATCGTTAAAATGCTATCCGACAAAAATGAACAAAACCGTCTACATGGGCAGATTGCTATCGGTATCATCCTACTAGATGATATTGTAGCCACCCTGGCGCTACTGTTTGTGGCAGCCGGCAAAGACAGCTCGCTAGATATATCCAACTTTATGATGCTGCTTTTTAAGGGAGGTCTACTCTTAGCATTTCTTGCGCTTTGTTCTACCCAAATTCTTCCTCGTGCTAGCCGCTTTTTGGCCAGTAGCCAGGAACTGCTCTTCCTAGCTGCTATTAGTTGGGGGTTTGGAATCG
>CAYUXQ010000004.1:23739-43931 GCA_964448925.1 uncultured Candidatus Saccharibacteria bacterium
TTTAACTACGCCGGTTTCTCTATCGAAGTTGGAGCTTTGTTCGCTGGAGTTGCTTTGGCATCGCTTCCCTACGCTCAAGAGATCGGGTCTCGCTTGAAGCCTTTGCGGGACTTTTTTGTAGTACTTTTTTTCATTGTGCTGGGCGAGAGCCTTAATGTCAGTAATTTGGCTAGCGGCATATGGCCCGCTTTGCTGCTTTCTGCAATAGTAATTGCCCTAAAACCAATGGTCATAACAAGCCTGCTCAGCTGGATGGGTTATACCAAGAGAATGAGCTTTAAGGCAGGCATAAACTTATCGCAAATTAGCGAGTTTTCGATAGTTCTGGTTGTTTTAGCTGCTAGCGTTGGTATGGTCAGCGGCAATATTAGCGCCATAATCACATTAGTGGCCATTATTACCATAGCTTCTTCAACTTACTTAATGCAGTACGATGACCAGCTGTTTGCGCGTTTTGACCGCCTCAATTTAGGTCTGTTTAACCGCAAGGTTATCCACCGCGATGGTAAAGAGGCCTTGGCCTATCCGGCAATTTTATTCGGATACCAAAAGGGTGGCCAGGAGTTTATCAGGCTTTTCCGCCAAATGGATCAGAAATATTTGGTTATAGATTACGATCCACAAATTATAGAAGTTCTGCAGCATCATAAGATCAATCATCTGTACGGTGACGCTACCGACATGGAGCTCCTCGAAGAAGCCTCTGTGGCTAAAGCCAAACTTATCGTTAGTACAATTACGGATTACCATAGTAGCCTATCCCTGCTAAATTACCTGCGCCGCAATAAGTCCGATGCAGTTGTTATCGTAGAAGCCGAAAACCCGCGTCAGGCGACAGAACTGTACGAACACGGGGCTAGCTATGTAATACTACCTCACTACATCGGTAGTGAACATATAAGCGCATTTGTTAAAAAATCCGGTCTGCAAAAATCAGCCTTCAAGAAAGAACGCGCAAAGCACCTAAAGACACTAGAGCGCCAACTGCGTATGCTGGAGCGCGGAGACGAGCACGACAAAAAACTTGGCCAGGTAATTGTTCGTAGTGTGACCGCACTGACTACAAAAATCTAAGGTCTACTGTGTTAAGCCCTACAATTACATTCACCAAATCTTAATAAAGTCTCTCGACCTACCTTTATTTTTGATTTTTCATAGCAATCGATTTATCAATTCTCGCCATATCGGTAGAAAAAATTTTGGCAAATGCGTCGTATATTCCTATCTTCTTTTGGTGTGTGGATCGGGCAGAAGTTTTTTTTGATTTCGCATAGACTCGACCCGTACATATGTCTATTTCGTATTTACAATCCGGACAGCATAGCCTGCCAGCTTGCAGCTTATCAGTCGGCGGCATTACTTTTTCCTTACATTCCGGACAAGTAACTTTTTTGCCCATTAGGCTATTAACAGATTCAAATACTTCTGCTTCAGTAGTGCCGTTTGCTGTTTTTGAAGATACGATAAGTCCGCACATGTTAAATGACTCTCCTTTAGCCGCAGCTAGGCTTCCGGCCGCTCCGGCAGCCCTTTCTACATCTATCAGCTGCCTAAGGTCTTGGCGCAGCAATCTTTCTTTAATTAACGCAGTGTGTCCATGAAGCAAACTGTGCCATTTTCCTTCATATTCTTCATATGTCGAATACTCCAATGCTAGTTTTTTTCCCTTAGCAAGTAGGTCATCAATAATTCGAGTTTCTGATTCTACATGTCTTTGAGTATCTAACGCTTCGTTGACTTTTCGGCCCTGCCGGGTTGGTTGATCAATGCAAGTGGTAATTTCCACATCAGCTGCATCGACCAGTTTGTCTGCTAGTTCGACTGCTTCTGCAAGACTCAGGCTCAGTTTTTGCCTTTCGCCGAGTATTTCCGTAGAGTTGCTGGCTTTATACTCATAGCCGGTAGCTGAGCGGCTGGCATTCTTGATTATCTCAACGTTGGAATTATCTACCGATCTAATAAAAACTCTAAGCTGGCCACCGTCCCAATGAGCAATTTTTAACATTGCTCTTTTTGACTCGGGAACCTGGCCGGCTTCTTGCAACAGTCTAACAGTCTCAGGGTCGCAGTATTCTTCGCTATATGGCGACCACACAACCAGCGTGTTGAATGAAGCCTCGCCACTTGCCATCTGTTGCCAAAGCCTAGTTTCGTCTAGTTCGTGTCTAGCGCGCTGGGGCCAAAAAGGTGTATAAAATGAGTTTTTGGTTGTTTCTCTTGCTACATGCCGAAAACCGTTAAGCAACAGCTCTTCCATGTCGCTACCATCCTGCGCTACAAGCCTGCCGCTTTCCAGGCTGTACTGCCTTGTGTTATGAACAACCCCTGGTAGTGCCTCGGCGATACCGTCCACCAACTCATCACGGCGGCGTTTTTCGGTTCGAGCTAATTGCTCGGAGTCTAGTGCTAGAGCGCCGATAGAAGGTGCTAGCGATTGACGCCTTACGGTGTCGTAATAAAAACGGTCGAAACCCTCGCAAATTCCATATTGTTCGGCTGACACGGCCATAAAAAACCCCTTTGCTGCCAAGGGGTTAGAATTACTTGATCTGTCAAGTATTCTCTCCTGCTCGGGAGCGTTTGTCATTGTTCGCTGTATCGGACTCTAACCGTTGCGGCACAGTTCTCGAATTGCACGAGATTCCAGCTTTTTTGGTTGTTAACCTGTTTATTATCACAGTAGCCTAGGGCGTAGGTCAAGTTTATTGCTACAATTGACCGGCATTATGGCGAATCTTCAAGAGTCACAAACGATTAGAGACCTCGACCTAGAAGTCAAGATGCACCGCATATTTGACCCTTGGTCAGAAGCTCATCGACAACAATATCAGAATATGGGGGTATTACCTTATGACCCAGAAACCTATCCAGAGCAAAGAATTGACATTCATACAGTCCCTCCGAGAATTGACTCTACTAGAATTCCGGTACCGGTATTTATATGGGCAATGCGTAGAAAACTACTAGGAACATTTCAAGATAAAGAAAAGGGTCGTAAATTTTTCGAATCATTTTGGACTAGTTGTGCAAGCTCAGATGAAAAAGCACCTCTAGCATTAATTGTTGCCGAAGACTATTTAAGGCAAGGCAAGAGTGTCGCGGTCGTAACTGATCATGCAGACAATCTGACCGATATTGCTCGAGCTACGGCTAGTCTAAATATTGCATTGGCAGAAAAGTTTGGCTCGGAGCATATGTCTAACTTTGGCATATTGGTGAATAAAAATGTCACCAGGGAAAAACACCAAAATAGATCAGTTGTTAGAAAGATAGGAGATATCGCTTCAGTACACATGGTTTTGCCTAACACACAAAGCGCAGAGAAATACCGAAAAATCGCATCAAGAAATGGAGATGAAATAACGGAGGATGATGTTAGGAAAATATCTCAAAAAGTCACAGGCGGTTCAGCCAAATCTATATTCCGACGAATTAAGGACGGCCATGATGGCAAGGCTCATGGAATAGTGGAGGGGATTGTTCCCACTGGGCAAGGAACTATAAAACTTCGAAACAAACACGGTGCTGTTCAAGCACACACAATTCCCCCCGTCACCGAAACAGCTGCTGGACTGCTGTGTCGTTTTGACGCAGTGATAGCTGTTTCGCTAATAGCTGATGAGTTCAAAATTAGCCCACTTATTGCTCTTAAAGACTACACAACTAAACAAAAAGATCCTTTTAATAACTTGCTTGTCACAGAGGATATTATGGATATACTAGCTACTCAAACAACAGAGATCGCCGGCGTCCCGGTATCTTATCAGCGACAGACCCCTGCGAACCTGGGAAGAATTGCTATATCGTAGACAATCTAGCTGCGATTCATTACCTACAATTTGATGTAAACAAAAATGCTAAGGGGTGCTTTGTAGCTTTTTCCCTGTCTTAGCCATGATATCTCTTTGCATACTTTGCTTTTGCTTCCTTCTTTAAGCGCTATGGTTCAGTGTTTTTCTGTTTTGGTGTTTGTGGTGGTTTAGCTATTTTTTGACAATATTTATCAACTATACGATTGGTGATTAACACCGCGATTCCTGCGATCAAAAAACTAGCAACAACATCAACCCCGTGGTGAACGCCGCCTGCCACCCTCCCCCATCCTACTAAAATCGCCAAAACTAAAAGTAGTGCTCCTATTTTTCTAGAATAAAGTAACGCGCTAAACCCTAGGAACGAAGCCAGTAAAGTGTGGTCGGAAGGAAAGCCATTACCACCACTAGAGCTCAACAATGCCTCGACTCCGTCACTCATAAAGGGTCTTGGATTGTCATAAAGCTGAGTAGCAATTCGGGCAAAAACTAGAGCCAATACTCCTCCTAGCAGAAGCTGAAAGGCAAACTTTTTTCTTTTAGAATTTTCAACTTTGTAAAGTAAAAAACATATGGCTAACACCGAGAAGACAATCAAATATTCGCCGCAAAAAACGATGAAATGGTGCATTTATATAAGTATATTCTAAATCACATTATATTTGACCCAGCTGTGACTCGTGAATCTTGACTAGTTGGATGTAGAACTCCGTTTAAAGTAGTATTGACTCATGACCACGAAAACAATTTCCGGAGGCACCGCTCACAACTTGCCGGTCGACTTAAAAAAAGCTTTATTTGCTGATCAATTAGCGTATGCAAAGTGGGATACTTTAACCCCACTCGCTCGCAACGAGTGGATCTGCTGGACTATTTCCGTAAAGCAGCAGAAAACCAGAAATGAACATATAAAAAGAGTGGTTTCCGAATTAAAACAAGGGAAGCGCCGTCCATGCTGCTGGATCGGTTGCGTTCACCGAGTTGATAAGAAAATGAGTTCATCACAAAAATGGGTACTATCGAAGTAAGAAAGCAATAGTTATAGTGTGTTTTCAGCAATTATTAAGAGTTAGTCTTTAGCATTTAGCCCCAAAGGTGTTAATTACGAGAAATATGTTTTTGTCACATGTTCAGTATTAATACCATTGACCAAATTGGTAAAACCCAGTTGTCTGAGAATCTGAATTGAAGCTAAAGAACGACTTCCTGTTCTGCAGTAAAGTACCAGCTCAGTTCCTTTGTCAATTTTCTGTAACTTTCTTGCACCAGCTAACATTTCAGTAGGTGGAATGTTTAGAGCACCTATAACATGTCCAGCATTATACTCAAAGGGCTCTCGTACATCTATAAAAAGCCGTCTCTTACTCATATGCTATCTATAGTGTACAAAAGCTAAAACCAGACAGCTTGGTGTTATCATAGCTCTGTGGGCAAAATACTTCGGTTTTCAGAAGCGATAATTTATTACGCACTTGGTAAATCTGCTCAAACGAAGGCCCCTGCTTAAAGTAGTATGAATGAATTTCTTCCGAGTTTATTATCAAGTAGTACCACTAGCAACTGTTGGGCGAAAGAGCATCATTACCCTTGGACAAGATGAAAGTCGTTATATATGAAAAAATCAAAAAGCAAAAAAGCCGTCACTTCCACCAAATACACTGCACTAGCACTCGCTACTTCAGCGCTTATTGTTAATTTTTGGGCCTGGTCGTTGCTCAGCCCTCTTGGATCGAAATATGCTGCCGAGCTTGCGCTTAGCCCAACACGACTATCATTACTGCTGGCCGTTCCTGTCCTGATTGGTTCGATGGGCAGAATTGCCTTTGGAATCCTTACTGACAAAATTGGCGGCCGGCTAGCCTTTGCGGCCATCTGCTTACTAAGTGCAATTCCGGTTTTTGGTCTTGTGTTTGCCGACACATTCGAACAACTATTGCTAGTTGCAGCTCTGCTAGGTACTGGTGGGGCAGCTTTTGTAATAGGTATCCCATTTGTAAGTGCCTGGTTTCAGCCAGATAAAAGAGGTCTGGTGCTTGGACTCTACAGTATGGGAAATGCTGGTACTGCCTTATCTGGTTTTGCGACACCCAGACTCGCCGGCACTGTTGGCAGAGAAATAACATTTCTGATAGTGGGAAGCCTACTGCTTATGTTGTCGGTACTATTTCTGAGTATTGGTAAAAACGCGCCAGCTTGGAAGAAGACTGGAGGATCTGTATTAAATCGTCTCAAGAAAGCGTCCAGCTTTCGTACAACCTGGGATTTATCTGCTGTTTATGTGATTACTTTTGGTGCCTTTGTGGCTTTTGGTGTCTATTTACCGGTACTACTCGGAACTATCTATAACTTAACACTAACTGACGCTGCCACAAGAGCTGCTGGTTTTATTTTGCTAGCTACAGCTGCCCGTCCGGTAGGTGGTTGGCTAAGTGACAAAATTGGTGGCTGGCGAGTCATTAAAGCTGCACTCCTAGTAACTGCTATGCTTGCCTGTACCGTTGCATTTCAGTCAAATTTGGGTGTGCACACAACAGCCGCCTATTTAGCACTAGCTTTCGTACTTGGCTGTGCAAATGGTGCTGTTTTTGCACTTGTAGGCAAGTTATCAAAAGTAGAAATCATGGGAAGTATTACTGGGCTAATTGGTGCAGTTGGCGGGCTTGGCGGATTTTTGCCGCCTATTGTCCTCGGGCTAACATACCAAAAAACACATTCTTACGCACCAGCGCTTGTTATGCTAGCTGTCAGCGCGATAATAGTATTGATTTATATTAGTCTTATTTCTCGAAATACAGAGATTACATAGAGAGTTTGCACTAACAATAAATTCGAACTGCCAGCGGAACTGAAGCGTGGCTACCTTTCTTAAACAAACAAGGCATAGTCCAACGACATCTAGGGGCGAACCATAGTGATATAGTATCTTTATGACAATAAAGGTCTTGGTTTTTGGAGTTGCAAAAGAGATTGTAGGTGATAACAGTGTCGATGTTAAAGTGAAAGATGGCTGCACTGTTGCAACCCTCAAAGCAGAACTCGACAAAACAGTGCCAAACTTGCCGGACTTTTTAATTGCCATAAACGCAAAATATGCCTTCGATAATCAACT
The DNA here is from genome assembly GCA_964448925.1 of uncultured Candidatus Saccharibacteria bacterium. Classification (GTDB taxonomy): domain Bacteria; phylum Patescibacteriota; class Saccharimonadia; order Saccharimonadales; family UBA10212; genus JAYTJL01. The sequence continues at coordinate 30,661 of CAYUXQ010000004.1, forward strand.
AGTAAGATCTAGTGATGAGGTTGCGCTGATCCCTCCTACGAACGGAGGGTAGACTATGAATATAAAAATCTCAAGCACTCAGATTGATGTCGAAAAAAGCACACAGTGGGTTTGCAGAAATGACTCTGGTTGCGCCAGTATATTTATTGGGCGCGTTCGACCAACGGCTAATGGTAGAGAAGTTAAGTATTTGGAGTTTGAGGCATACGACAAAATGGCTGTCAGCGAACTGTCCCGAATTGTTAGAACAGCCAAAAAGCGCTGGAAGATAGATCTAGCGTTGGTACATCATCGAACAGGAAGAGTTAGTGCCGGTGAAGTACCTGTTGTGGTAGCTGTGTCTGCAAAGCATCGCAAAGAGGCTATCGAGGCTTGCCACTATATTATTGATACTCTAAAAGCAAAAGCGCCTATTTGGAAAAAGGAAGTTTATGACAATGGCTCCGAATGGGTTTCAGCTCATCCCTAGAAGATCTGACTGCTTTTGATCCCTCCCTTTATAGACATAACCTCTGCTTCGGGATGGCGCTTCTTAAATTTTTTTGCAGCGGTCATGCTTAGTACTCCGCGAGAGCAATAAAAAACTGTCGTTTTTTCCGGGTCAATCTTGTCTAAATTGCTCTCAATGCTCTGAACCGGAATATTCATACCACCGATATTGTTAGCTCTATGCTCCTTGGCAGATCTGACATCAATCAACGAAAAGGGCTTATTGCGAAGTTTTTTCAAATCCAGTAGAGTTACCTCTTCTATTGTAGAAGTTTGGCTAGGCATTTTTTCAATTATACTCAGTGTTCTCTCTGGTAGGGCTACAGTATAGCTAGAGAGGGTCTTAACATTAAAAATAAATAACTTATTTACTAACAAGCCTTCTAGTCCAATCAGAAACTTTATAGTTTCTGTTGCCTGCATACAGCCCACTATTCCGGCTATAGTTGGGATGACTCCTCCGTCAGAACAATTCTGAACTTGGCCTTCCTCAACCATAGGATAGGCATCGCGATAGTTGCTCGAACGATTACCCCTAAGATTGACATTCCACACAGACACCTGTCCTTCACACTGAAAAACCGCTCCGTAGACCAATGGCTTGTTTGCAAGCACACAGGCATCGTTTAAAAGATACCTTGTACTGAAGTTATCTGTGCAATCAAGTACAATATCGTACTTCTTTACTAGCTCGAGAGCGTTCTTGGCAGTGACTTTTTTTTCATATATCACAACCTTCGTATCCGGATTCTGTGCTTTCAAGACTTTTGCCGATACTTGAACTTTTGGCTTGCCCACATCTTGTTCACTAAATAGAACTTGCCTATGGAGATTTTCACGGCTAATAATGTCGTGATCTACGATACCCAGGGTGCCGATGCCCATTGACGCTAAATATAAACTAGCCGGGCATCCCAGCCCGCCCAGACCAACTACCAACACTCTTGATTTTCTTAGTATTATTTGTGAATCAGGGCCAAACTCTGGTAGAGCTGTCTGGCAAGAATATCTATCATATTTCACTTATTACCTCCCTGGCCCTAGCAGCCTCCAGCGGTGTATTAACATTAGTGATCTCTCTTGCATCCAATGGTCTGATCAGTTTCACGCTACTGCTGCTTTTGATCAGAGCCTTTCTGGGGCAGTTTACCCCCTGCAGTGATAGCTCTTTGAGTCTAGCGAGTGATTTTGGCTCCCAGATTGCTAACATTGGTTCTGGCAGAAAGTTTGCCGAATTATAATATGCTGTAGCAATTTTGTTAGAGTCTCGTTGTTCGATAAGGTACTCCAGTGCTTTACCCCCAACAAAAGGCATATCACATGCAATAATCAAAAATGCATTGTCCGGGTACTTGCTTAGGGCAGAAATAATTGCTCCAAACGAATCCGAAAAACTCTCCATATCAGTAATCACCGAATAGCCTGGAGTAATATTCTTTACCTGGCTCGGCCTACAGGATATAAAAACTTTACTACAATATCTGCTTAACAGGTCTGCCAAAAAATATTTCTGTGGTTTGCCATGCCAGCTGATGGACCCTTTGTCCTTTCCCATCCGCGAGCTTTTTCCTCCAGCTAGGACTAACCCTAATACCTCACTGCTCACTTTTATATTATGCGCCAAATTCTTTGCAATTTCCTATTTTTCAATTTTTGCTTTGCCGGAATCTCTATAAATGAATCTGCTTTGGCCAAACTGAGAAAATCGCCCGAACCATTGCTGTGGACTGGATAAGCACTTATGGTGCCGTTTCTAGTGATCGTCAGTGTTGGAATAAACTGTGTCAGTTCGGAAACCTCAAAATCCCCACCAAAATATCCATAATAATATGGGCTGGTTGTTTGCCCTTGTGATTTTACGAGCCAAGGTACGAAATACCTATGCATACATAAGAATGAAGAAACAGGGTTGCCTGGAAAAGCAAAAATAAGTGTGTTTGATTTTTTACCAAACAAAAAAGGTTTGCCAGGCCGCTGTGCGACACCATGGATAATTATCGAAGCTTGAAGTTCTCCCAGCACACTCTGTACAAAGTCGTATTTGCCCATCGATACGCCTCCACTTGATAAAAGCACATCATACTTGCCAATGCATTGCTCAAGTACTTTCTTGACTGCTGGTTTCCTATCAGGCAAGTGCTTTCTGTCGGCTTGAATGGAGAATTTTGAAAGCACAGAAGACAAGGCTCTGTCGTTAGACCTTCTAACTTGATAGTATTTTGCATCTACGCTGACATCTACTAACTCATCACCTGTTGAGACCACTACTACTTTTGGCAGTCTTTTAACTATGACTCGGCTATAACCCAGACTAGCCAATACTGCTATTTCCTTTGCTGAAATAACTGTTCCTGCTTGCATAACAGCCTTGTCTTTAGTACTATCCGATCCTTGCTTGTGAACAAACTGTCCTTTTGAAATTTTGCAAGCCGGATCAATTCTTGCGGTGTTGCCAGTTATTATTACATCCTCAATCCGCACTACGGTATCTACTGACTTATCTAGGATTGCGCCAGTCATGACCTGGATACATTGTTCGGGGTTGGCTATCCGCTCTGGAACCACGCCTGCCGGCTGAGTAGCGACGATTTTGTAAGTTGTTTTTGGTCTTTTTAGACCTCTATAAGAAATAGCTATTCCATCCATTGTCGACCTATTACCAGCAGGGTAGTCCCTATCTGTTATGACTGGCTCGGCCAGGTGCCTACCCAAGGCGCTATCGATTGAAACAGACTCGTTCCCATAGTCGACTACCTGCGCCAGGATGTGTTTTTCTGCACTATTTACCGATACCATACCTATTGATATTAACGCACAAAAATGAGTTTTACTCTCGTCTTAGAGCATCGATTGGGTTAATCCGAGAGGCGCGTCTAGAAGGTATATAAACAACAAGTAGTCCGATAATAACCATAAAAGCTATCGACCCTAAAACCAACCACCACGGAATCGCGAAAAGCTGAAACCCTTGAGTGACTCCACGGTGATGGGCAAAAAGGTTCATGACTAAATTCACTATTTGTCCAAACACAATTGCGCTGAGTATACCCACCGTGGCACCAATGACAGAAAGTAAAACAGCCTCTGCCTTAAAGAGCTTCCGCATATCTTTTTCGCGGCCACCTAGAGCAAACATTAGACCAATTTCTTTAGTGCGCTCTAGTAGCGAAATGGTAAGGGTGTTAAACATACCCAACACAGCCACTACCATGCCGATTGCTCCAAAACCTACCAGAATAATATTAAAGAACTTAAAAACTTGGTTAATCTGATCAACTGTGTCTATGGGAGAAGCAGTTTGAAGGCCCAGTGTTGCTATTTGAGTACGAAGTGAACGCACATCTCCCGAGGTTTCTGCCTCTATTTTGACTTGAGAATAATCTTTGGTTCCTCCAGCTACTGCGATAGAAGCTGGTATGTAGACTTCATTCCCTTCGTTATCGTCGCTTACTCCCACCACTTTAAAAGTAAGCGTTCGAGCTTTACCCGCGCTTGTTGATTGGGGAATGTTCAACTTAATATTTTTGCCAACTGCCTTAGCAGTATCTTTGATTCCAATGGTACGAGCAGCTGCTTCGTTAATAACGATTGCGTATTTATCATTCGTATTTGTCAAGCGACCAGCTGACAGTACGAGGTTCGACATTTCTAGATAATTTTGGTCAACTCCGTAGACAATTGTATCAATAGAGCTATTGTTAGCTTCAAGGTTTCCGGCATATGAATAGGATGCACCAATCCGTTTAATATGAGGCAAGTCTCTCAGCTTGTCATATACTGCTTGGTTCAAGCGAACTATCTTAGAGTTGCTTGTAGTTACATCAATAGACTTAATAGACTGATTGCCCACCACCTGACTTGTGACAAGTCGCTGCAAACCTATGCCGAATGATAGGAGAAAGAATATTGCGCCAACACCAATTATTATTCCAAAAATAGTTAATGTAGTGCGCATTTTTTTATGCACCAAATTACGCAGCGCAATAAATAGCAAAACTCTGGGCAGTATAGATGGGTACTTATTTTGCATAGTGTTTGGTCTGAGATAATCTTTTGATCCGTTTTGACATATCATCCATTAATGCATTGGCGGTTTTTTGAATTGACCCCTCGTGCATTTGCTGCAACTCTCCATCTTCGATATGCAACAGCTGGTCGGCAAGTGGCAAATATTCCATGTTGTGCGTAACTAATATTACCGTTCGCTTAAATTCGACTTGACACCTCCTGAGTAGATCCATGATCATATCACCGCTTTTACTGTCCAAGTTACCTGTCGGCTCGTCGGCGATAATGAATGAAGGGTTGGAGACCAATGCTCGAGCGATGGCAACGCGCTGCTGCTCACCACCCGACAATAAATCAGGGAGTTTCTTGGCATAACTTTCCATATGAACCATGGATAAGGCGTCAATAGCAGACTTCGATGCTTTTTTCCTATCAAGGCCTGAAAAATATAACTGCATAGCCACATTATCAAGAACAGTGAGGCTTTTTATCCAGTAGTTGGTCTGATAAACGAAGCCCAACTTACTAGCTCTGAAGTTAGCAAGAGCATCATGATCTAGTTCGTAAATGTTGTGCCCCTCAATGTGCACCGTACCCTTAGACGGAGCCTGAAGACCAGTCAAAATATTGAGCAGAGTGGACTTACCGCTGCCAGACGGGCCATAAATAATGTTGAAGCTATTTTCTTCAACACCAAAACTTACATTCTTGAGGGGTTGGATGTGTTGCTCACCAGCGATAAATTCCTGAGATACCTTATCTACTATAATAAGCTGGCGCTTAGGCATATTATTAAAAACCAAAAATCCTTCTCAGGCTGTTGAGGACAATTGTAAGAACATCCTCTGACGCTCGTCCAACTATTGCCGACTGAGTCTTTCCCTTTTCTTCGTTATGTGCTTTATCGGTTGAAATAGGCTGCAGGCTATAGACCTTTGATGTCGGAAGGTCAGAAACAATAACAATATGCTCAAACGATAAACCCGTGTCCTCGGCTGTTTTGGTGTTAAACACTATTACCCCAGAGCCTTCTCCATATGCAACTTGGCTGGTCGCTGGCTCGTCAGTGTGCCAAGACACTACAACTTGACCGCGGGCTTCGGACCCTGTGCCGCGAATTGATGCTTCGACATTTATGTTACTAATAACCGGTGGACGAGTGTCTAAATCCGTATGAAAAACTTGTTGGTCAGATGTCGCTATATTGCCACTGGCGTCGATTGACCTAGCATACAGAAAGTATTCGCTGTCATCAGTAAGATTACTGATTATCATGGAGTGATTTGTTGTCATGGTTGAGTCCTGTACATCAGACCCACGGGTGCCTACTATTCCGTAGGTCAGGCTAGAGGTTGCGGCAACATTCGTTTGCCAAGTCACTTCTTGGGTGCTGGTCGGCTTGCCTGCTACCGGCTGGAACCGCAAGTTAGTTATACGGGGGCGTTGAGGTGTAGTGAATGATTGCGTGCTACTATCATAGGCCGTCCCTTCGCTATCATACGATACAAGCTTGTAGAAATACTTGGTTCCATCATTTAAGTTATCCAGATTTACTGTATAGGTAGATTGGGCTGTAGCTGTATTGACTGTTTGGACCCCACCGAAGGACGACGAGGGCCCGAAATATACATCGACTCTTGAGGCATCTTTCGATGTGAATTGTATTGTTGCTCTACTCAGCCCGACATTGGTTGCGGCTATTTCTTGCAGTGAAGGTGGAGGCATGGTAGTAAATGTATATTCTTGGCTTGTGCCAGTATTTCCGTCTTCATCCGTCCATTTTGCTACAAAATAATAAGTGGTGCCTGCTGCTAAGTTGTCGAGTTTTATGGTGTGAGCGCTGACTTGAGCAGAATTAGCGATTTCTGATGAACCATATTGCCCACTGTTAGTTCCTAGCGCGATTTTAGAATCACTATTGCGGTCAGTACTCCACGAAATTGTTGCTTTCTTAGTCGTAACGCTACTAACAGTCGGCGGCGCCACCAAGTCTGCAGGCTCTGTAAAACGACCTGTGGGAATCGCACTTACACTAGTGCCCATGGCGCCACAGTTATTGGTGTTATCACAAGCAGTGACTCGGTAGTAATATCTGACTTGCGACAACCCTGCATCAATATATGTAGTACTAGTGCTAGTCCCAACCTGAGTGAAGGTTGTGTTATCTTGTGACCTATACACTATATATTTAGCTACCCCTGCGCCAACATCGCTAGGAACATCCCATGTCAGAGCCAAACGCCAGTTGTTTGTAGAACGAATAGACACATCCACAATGTCTGTATTTAGAGGCATACCCGGGGCCGATGTATTGGCTGTAAATGTTGTTGTTGCAAAGCTGGAATAATTAATGTTGCTAGACTCATCCTTCGCCACTACATATATAGTGTTAAGTCCTGGTTTTGTAGCATACGGACCGCTGGCTAGAGCAGTAATACCCCGACCTGTGTAATTACAGTTCGTACTGTCGGGCTGAACATTTACTGTGTAGCAATACGATATATTTCCGACATCACCAACAAATGTCGCAGGCGGATCCCATTGAAAGTTAAAAGTATTTACAGTGTTCACCGGGGGTGTTGCAGTAAGGTTCTGTGGCTCACTAGGTGCGCCGGAAGTATTTAGCTTAATAGCTGCCGTAACATAGGTTGGAGTAATGTTGCCAGAAGCATCAAACGCCCGGAAATATACAGTGTTTATACCGTCCACAAGATTCGCAAAGTCGGGTGGGTCTTGCATGGTATAGCTTCCGTTGTTCGGCAGAAGGTCGTTTTGATCTCCTAGCCCTGTGTGATTATAACCATACCAAGTTCCACTCGGTCCTATCCGATACTGTAGTCCAGCAAGTCCGGAATTAGCATCACTTGGAGCATCACCGCCAGTGGTAGGCCATGTCAAAGTGACTGCTTTATTATTTACAAAACCGGATGGAGCACTTATGTATCCTGGATTAGTCGGTGCGGTATTATCAAACTTAAAGCTAAAAGAGGCTTTATCAGTTGAGACATTACCAGCATTATCGATAGTTTTTACTATCAAGTAGTAGGAACTATTACTGCTAGTTAGCGGCGTGCCCACATAGCCGGCAGTAGCTAGGTCTGCAGTAGTAGCGGTGACCATAAATTGACAGTGACCTCCATCGTCATTGCCACTTACGCCCAAAAGTCCTTTGGTTGTAACTGGGTCGGCAGTCTGATCTGCCCCAAGATAAAGGCAGTACCCCTTCACACCTGACTTACTGTCCGTGCCGGCCGTCCAGGAAAAACTGGGTGAGGTGCCATTCGTCCAACTCCCTGGGGTTAGTACAGGTCCGCCTTGGTTTTTATGAGCCGATATATTGACCGTACTGGATGAAGGCAATTCTATGTCTGAAGTCGAGTCCAAAGAAACATTGTTTATAGTAACTTTCTCGGTACCGTTTCCTTGTAGAATAGCCTGCCACAAAAGACCCTTAAAAGTAACCGGGAAGGACGATATGTTAGCCGAGATATCTGTCGGTGTATTGCTGTCACTTAGAACTGCAGAAGTCGCCCAAGAAGAACCGTTCCAGTACTTCCAGGTTGTACCCTCATCGTCAGACAGGCGGTATTTAACTGTACCTCCACCACCTTCATTAGCAGCAAAAGCGTCCCAGTGCCAAACGCCGCCCTTTCGACTAGCATCGTTCGGTCTCACTGTTTGAGCCGTTGCTAGGAAAGGTTTGCTGGTAAGTGTGAGGCGCGCAGTATTGCTAATCCTAAGCTCATCAATAATGCCATTAAGCGTTCCGACTGCTTTGCCGTATTCACGCCCACCATAAGTATTGCCGACTAACAAGTCACGCCCACTTGTTGGCAGAGACACAGCCGTAACCATAGAAGCATCGAGTGTACCATCTATATAAATTTTCATGGTTGTTCCGTCATAGGTAGCCGCTACATGATGCCAGTTAGTATCAAAGTTATCGGTGTTCGACCGTAAGAACGAGTTATTCCCCCAGCTCCAAATGTTGTTATCAAGATTGGTCGATATACCCGTGCCTACATAGAATTTCCCTCGGTATGCGCTCATCGAATCGATTTCTTCTATGCTGTTAGTCCAGCCGCCGTTCATGCTGGCACCACCAATTTTTGTCCAAACCCCATTTGACAACCGCCAAACTTCGCCATCACCGGCAGAACTACCAAGACCGGCATAAAGATCGCCGTTATAAACAGCTAGAGTCTTGACCCTCTCATATGTTCCCCCGGTCCAACTACCATTTATGTCATCACCGCCAATTTGTGCCCAAGTTGTACCGTCCCATTGCCAAAGCGTGCCCGACCCAGCAACATTTCCAAGACCAGCGTAGAGTTTGCCTCTATAGGGCATCAGAGAGTCAACTTCTTGGTAGGTTGTAGTTCCCCAGCTACTACCTACGCCATCGCCTCCTACTTTAGCCCAAGTACTGCCGCTCCATTGCCAAATTTCAGCCGATCCGGTAGTCCTGCCTAGACCTGCATAGAGCTTGCCCTCATAAAAGGCTAGAGAGTAAACATTATAGTAGCCAGTTGCCCAGCCGCTATTTGTGTTGTCACCACCAATCTTAGACCAAGTTGAGCCATTATAGCGCCAAACATCGGCGTCAGAGCTACTGTTACCAAGCCCCGCATACAAATAGTCGCTGTCTGCAGCCAGCGAATCAACCTCTTCGTAGTTTGCCCCCCAGGAACCAGGAATAGTATTACCGGCAACCTGTGTCCAGCTTGAGCCGTCCCATTCCCATAGCTCAGCATCATTAGCGCTGATACCCAAGCCAACATAAAGGTTGCCCTTGTAGTTAGCCATGCTTATCACTTGTTCAAATTTGTTCGGGGACCAACTACCATTTACCCCTTGTCCCCCAATCAGTACCCAAGATGTCCCATCAAAACGCCAAACTTGAGCCGCCCCGGCAATACCGCCAGAACCGGCATAAAGGTAATCGCCGACATTTTGCATAACTTGCACCATTTGAGCACCGTAAAAACCCCAGCTTTTATTAATATAGCTTCCGCCAAGTTGGCTCCAGTCTGTACCATCAAATGACCAAAAAGTCCCTCCACCACTAGCATCATAGAGTCCAGCGTATAGGTGCCCGCCGTCAAACAGCATTGACTGTACAATGTCACCCTCGTTAACTGTCCAACCATTATTTAGACTGTCGCCGCCAATCTTAGACCAAGTTGAGCCGTTCCACATCCATGTCTCGCCATCACCGTTACTGTTGCCAAGCCCAGCGTAGAGATTTGATCCATCCCATGCAAAAGCCGTTACTTGCTCATAATTAGTTGTCCAACCGTTATTTAGACTATCGCCGCCAATCTGTGACCAAGTTGAGCCGTTCCAGCTCCAGACTTCGGCATCATTAGCTGAGTCACCAAGCCCGGCATAAAGCGTGCCGCCAAAAAATTTAAGCGAGTTTACCCTTTCATAATTAGTTGTCCAACCGTTATTTAGACTATCGCCGCCAATCTGTGACCAAGTTGAGCCGTTCCAGCTCCAGACTTCGGCATCATTGGCGCTAAGTCCGAGTCCGGCATAAAGCTTGCTACCGTCGTCAGCCAGTGAGGCGACCATTTCAAAGTTAGTTGTCCAACCGTTATTTAGACTATCGCCGCCAATCTTAGACCAAGTTGAGCCGTTCCAGCTCCAGACTTCTCCGTCGCCTGTTCCTGACCCAAGACCGGCATAAAGGTTTGTCCCGTCGGTTGCTAACGAGTAGACCCCTTCATATGTGTTGCCATCCCAGCTATCATTCACAGAGGTGGCGCCGCCTCCTACCATGGTCCAGCTGCTGCCATTCCACTTCCAGACTGACGCGTCGCCGACATCAATTCCTATCCCCACATATATATCACTACCCATCTTAGTAATAGCATTGACCGAACGCCGGCCATTGGTATTCCAGCTGCCGTTTGCATCATTCCCTGCTGCTAAGGTCCACCCGCTAGCGTTTTTATCAGCAAGCTCATAGGTTACTTTGCCCGTTTCGTTGTCGAAGTAGAGCTGATAATCTCCCTTGTCGACAATACCTTGCCGCTGCGCACTTGTAGTCTTGCTAAATGCCGAATTGAACTTTGTCCAGGCCTCTATGGTGTTTTGCTGCGACAGAGAAAGTGAAGGCGAACTAGGAACTGTAGCGTTACTAGTTGCTCCATCTAGCGACAAGCTATTTTTCATAGTTCCGCTAACAAAAGCGCCGTTAGCAACTGTCCCGTTATTGTTGTTGCCAGAACTATCGGCAAAAGAGCTGCCACTGGTTTCGTTGAAATGATAAAGAGCAGCTGTATTGCCGTCAGTAGCATATTCTTGCTCCTTAAGATTTGCCCCAGTGCCTGGCAAATCAATCCCACTAGATGCTGAATACTCACTTGGGTTACTAAAATCCCAGGTATCGAAAAGGTCTGACAATGCGTGAACTAGGTTGTACTGCATCAGCATAAGGCCCAGTGCTACCACCAAACAACTCAAGGCTGCCGCATAGTGAGTCCGAGTATGATGGCGGTTGTTGTGCCAGTTGTCATACCATTTCCATTTCGCACACAGATACTGGTGCGGCTTCCCTGCGATGTGGTAATGAGCAAATTTAATGTATTTCGTCAGATGGCAAAACCCCAGCCTGCCATAGGCCGACATAAAACGAAAACAAGCAAAACTAAGTATCTTTATCCGGCTACTGGCCCTAAAGATATAGGGCGATAAATACTTCGCAACTTGCATGTACCAGATAAATAGCTTTTGGGTGAAGCGTACGCCAACCCGCCGCGTTCTGGTTAACGCATCTTTCGAATGTGAAACAGTTTTGGATAGTTTTGTGTTTTTACTCACTATGCAACACTACTCGCTAAAAGCTTAACCACTATTTTATCATCTGATAGCCTCTGTTGTAAACTGCTGCTTACTTTTCAACCAAGTAAACATAGAGCTGGCATGTGACTTAAGTCAAGAGTTTGTTGCGTACATGTGCGCTTATGAATTAGGGGGATGAGGAGATCTGGACACATAGCGGTTGCCGGCTATATAGTAGCGCCTGCGATGTTCGCGGGCCTTAGAAATCCCAATCCGAGTTGAAGTAACAACTTTTTCGCCAGGCTGAAGCTTGTCCTCAAATAGCTGCATTGGTGGCTTCGATAAATCATGACCCCTTAAAGCAAAATCAATCCCAAGTGCTTGGCAAACTTTACCCGGCCCGTTGGTTATGTTGTAGCCGGTTGTTCCTCGTCGCTTCTCTATAATTTCCAATCCTTCAACTGGCTCGACGGCCCGTATAAGAACTCCGGAACCATAACCTTCACTGCCGGTGACCACATTACAGCAGTAATGCATTCCGTAAGTAAAATATACATACAGCCGGCCAGCTGGGCCAAACATGGTTTGGTTTCGCTTAGTTGGACCGCCAAAAGCATGGCTGGCCTCATCGTCCTGGTCATAGCTTTCGGTTTCGACAATCCGCACTCTAATAATTCCCTCCTCAAGCCTGCGTTCGAGCGTGCAGCCAAGAAGTTTCTTGGCAACAACATTAACCGGCTTATCCAAAAAGTCCGGTAGCCTAGACTCCTCTGAATTTGTCACCGGGATTTGTTTCTTCATTACATTAATCTACAATCGCTCCTGACAATATATAGGCGATAGTCGCATAAATAGTGCAGGCATATAATGTTTTTCTTTTCTATTGGCACTTGCTTTTCCAGTTTCTTGGATTTAGGTATTTTCTATAATTCTGTATAAGCTCCTTACCAGTACAAGCAGCTCCCAACCAAAAGGTTACCTCGCCAACAATCAATAAAAAGCCGACTACACTTGCCTTGGCTAGATTAGATATAGGCAAAAATGGCACTGCCACGATGCATGCCCACGATAGACAAGCAAAAATAAGTAATACAATCCCTATTTTGAATAAGATTTTTCTGTCTCTTTTGTCAATCCGTTCTGTCATACCTACTTCTATACTACCAATATTAAATTTGCAGTAATTATAATGAAGTTACAAATGACAGAGGCGAGCTGTCTGACACATTATGGGAAAGTCAGACTTAGCTCAAGACAGAAGATGGCGAGAAAGACAACATATAGTAGACATGCTCAGAGCAACTCCTCTGTATGACTGCTTAGTTCGGCTACGCCACAGTCGCGCACCACCTAACGGGGGTGGAGTGGAACAAACAAAACACTAAAGAACTATATTCAGAAGTGTCTCAATTTATGTTTCCATAAAGGCAATAGAGGCTCATTTTGAGCCTCTATTGATGTGCCTGCGTAGATTTTTATTTCTTCTTTGATGAGATAGCAATTTTCTTTGGCTCAGGCAGTGGCGTAAGTGGTACGCTTACCTTCAGAACGCCATCATCTAAGTGCGCCTCGACTTTGTCTACATCAGCCCGCTTTGATAATGCAATGCGTCGATAGAAGCTACTCGAACTCTCGCGTACAACATATTGCTTGTCTTTATCTTCCTCTTTCTCGTGGCGTTCAGCACTGATTACTAAGATGCCATTCTCGACTTCAATATTTACATCCTTTTGCTCAAAATTGGGCAAATGTGCTTCAACAATTAATTTGTTATCTTTGGTAAATACATCTGTTGTCGGGATGTTTACACCCTTAAGTGGCGACATCCAGTCATCACCAAAGAATTGTTTTTGTAGTGCAGATAGTTCTGCAAACGGATCCCACTTTACAAGATTGCTCATAGTTTTCTCCTTTCATCATTGTTTTAATGGTTTCCAGAGAAGCATAAAAGCTTCTAACACCAGTATAGAAAATTGGCACTCTCA
>CAYUXQ010000005.1:0-2445 GCA_964448925.1 uncultured Candidatus Saccharibacteria bacterium
ACCCAAAGCAAGTACCTTTCAAAAATATTATGAAAATTCCACCACGCAGTATGAGCTTTACATCGGACAAACCCGAGATTTTGGAAACTGGGGTTAAAGTTATAGATTTTTTCACACCTTTTGTAAAAGGACGCAAAATGGGCATTATTGGCGGTGCTGGTGTTGGAAAAACAGTGCTAACCATGGAGCTTATTAACAATGTTGCCCGAAGCGGACATGGGCTGAGTTTTTTTACCGGTATTGGAGAGCGTATCCGTGAAGGCCATGAACTATATGAAACTTTGCGAGACGCCGATCTATTGAAAAATACGGTCATGTTTTTTGGTCAAATGGACCAAAATCCCATTCAGCGTATGTTGATAGCTCTGTCAGCAGTTGCTTCGGCAGAATACTTTAGAGACCAAGAAAAAAAGGACATTTTGTTTTTTGCAGACAACGCCTACCGATATGTGCAGGCCAGAAATGAGCTATCAACAATACTCGAACAAATACCCAACGAGGGTGGATATGAACCGACAATTTTTTCTGATGTGAAACTACTTCAAGATCGTCTAAGTTCTAACGAGAACGGCTCTATTACTGCTGTAGAAACCATTTATGTACCAGCAGACGACTTGTCTGATCCAGCAGTGCAGATGATTCAGCACGAACTAGACGGGACGATAGTATTGTCTCGTAAGGTTGCCGAACAAGGTATTCGGCCGTCAGTTGATTTAATTAAAACATCCTCATCACTGTTGACGACTGAAATCGTTGGCCAACGCCACTATGACCTGTCGGTCAAGTGTCAATCATTACTGCAAAAACACGAATCACTCAAAAGCATCATTGCTATAATTGGTGAAAACGAGCTTTCGCCAACGGATAGAGCCGATTTTGCAAAGGCCAGCAAGTTAATCAAATTCTTTTCTCAACGCATGTTTGTAACCGAGAGCTTAACCGGGGTAAAAGGTGAGTATTTGACCCGCGAGCAAACTCTAAAAGGTGTAGAGGATATATTAGCTGGCGGCGAAGGCAACACCGGTGCTGTAGGACAGGCACCGCCGAGTACCCCCGAGCCACAAAAACCAGATAAAGCTAATGAAGCTAAAGCATGACAATATATCGACCTATCCGGTTGTTAACGGGCAGGGTGCAATTGGGCTGCAAGATAGCACAACTCTACTGTGTTCGAGGTCAAGAGACGGAAAGGTAGGGCTGCTAACATGAGCGCTTCGCCTGCGGCGGCTTCTGTTCCGACAATGAAAGTTAAAATCTATGCTCCTTTTGAGATTTACTTCGAGGGTGAAGCTAGTAGTTTTTCGGCTGTCAACCTAACCGGACCATTCGATGTTCTGCCCCGGCATAAAAATTTTATGTCACTACTGCAACCGGGAACAATAACCGTTCGTCAGTCAGGTAAACCGGATTTTAGTATGAATATCTCACGGGGAATCGCACATGTAAAGGCCGACCAGGTAACTGTTTTCCTAGATGTCTAAAACAGTGTTTCGTTTCTAAGACTTGGACTTTTTGAAAACTTCAGGACTACTGTACGACTATGTAGTCGAACAGATAGGTAGTCGAAGCAGAAGGTACACTGGCAGTACAGATACTGAAGCCAGTCGCGCTGCGATTGGTGTAGTATTCTAAACTGCCAGCACTAGAGTTTGAGGCGCTTATTACCACATGAGGTGTAGATGCGAATTTACTAGCAAAGCTAATAGTAGTAAAACAGCCTGCTGGCGGGCTACTGCCGGTGTTGATAGAAACTGTGCCTGCCGTGTCGCTGCCGTTTATACCAACTGTGCCGCCACTGCCCAGTGCAGTGCCGTTAGTTCTTCCCGGTACCCCACCCGAACCGACCAAATGCTTGGCAACTATCAGATCACCAGTTAGCTGCAAACTGCTAACGCTTAGCGTACCAGTTGAGAGGCTTCCGAAATTGGCGCTTCCCTGGACAGTGAGGTTTTTTTGCAAAGTTACAGTGCTTTGAAAGGTAGTTTCGCCAGCTACTCCAAGAGTGTCGTTTACCTGTAACTTCCCAATCGAGCCATTGCCGTTAATCGCAATAGACGGCAGGGTAAGCTCGCCACCGACCTTCAGTGAGCCGGCGACATCTAAATTCTTTCGTGCCAAAATGGCCCCTTCAAAAACGGCGTTACTTTGTATGTCTAATGTCTGGTTAGCATCACCAACTATTGTTGTGGGCCCTTGTAACTGCGACAGTTGCTCGGAGGTAAGTGATTTGGTAGTAACTTTCTTAACAGGCTGTTTTTTGTTGATCATAAAAGCTGCCGCTACAATCATAATTGCAGCAATGATAACCAAGATATAAATCCATAAATACAGGTTGGCTGAACCGCGGAGTTTACCGGGTCCTTTTGAGTCTTTTGTAGAGGCGGATGGATCGTTAACTTTTTTTGGATCGGTATTTGCAGCTTTATCGTTCGGAGCACTTGAAGA
>CAYUXQ010000005.1:2455-5725 GCA_964448925.1 uncultured Candidatus Saccharibacteria bacterium
CTGATCAGCCGGAGTAGCTGGTGGTGTTTCCGCCGATTGCGAGGTCTTGTCTAGAGTTTCTTCTTTAGGTTGTTGAGTTTGAGGCTGGCCTTCTGGCATAAAATCTATCCGTCTATATTGGTTGTGCTTTTATAATATATTCTAGCAGTTATGAGTGTAGCTGCCTGCATACAAGCCTTAGCTTAAAAACTACACACGATAAAACATGAGAAACAAGTATATATACCGTCAAACAGTCGAAAGCCATCGTCGCGCTCGCTTTAAGCGCAGTTTACGCTTGATGGCAGTATTTTTACTGATAGTCATAGTTGTGGGCGTTATTATATTGCTCGACCTTTTAAGAGACCAGCCAGAACAGTCTCGTGTTTCGAACATCCAAACTGTTGAAGTTTCTGGTAATATGTACACCACTGTCGCGCCATATTTCAAATTTCAAGATACTAGCAAGTGGGTACTGGATAGTGCCCGAAGTAAGCCCGATACATTTATCTACACCAAATATCGCAAGCTTAACATCTTGGCCCAAGTAACCGTTTATGTTAACCGGGTACCTATTCCTCTTGAGCTCGCCACTCCCAGAGTGCTACCCGTTCGGCCAGTTAACAACAACAGCTTTGATGTCACTCTTACCTCTGATCCCTGCGGCAGAACATATAATGGCGCCCCTCACATTGTTAAACCAGTTACTATTAACAATGCGACTATGCTGTGCGACCCCGACAGCCCGCTTTATTTGGTACAATTCGCAATGATCGGCGGTGACTGGCGGCTCAACCTCAAACGACCTGACGGAACGCCAATACAATTTGTAATAATCTACCGTGAGACAACACCGGAACTGCAACCACAAACAGTCATTCGTATTGCAAAAAGCTTCCAAACTCGCTAAAAATGAAAGCTGCCCAGATTTTAACAGTAGGGTCATACTATTGTGAAAACCGGATTCGTACAGGACGAAGGGTATAATTACACTTAGTGAAAAGCTTATGCCTAGTCTCAGTTTTGTTAGGGGCCATGTTGTTACTCGTACCAAATTTAGTAACTGCGCAGTATAACTCCACAAATTACTCTGTAAACGAGACATTGTTCGGGACCGGCGGAGACCTTGACAGTTCGTCTGCTAGTTACAAAGCCCAGACTTCTACCGGAGCCCTTGGCGTTGGTCGAGTTTCTAGCACTAGCTACACGGCATACAGCGGCTTTTTGACGCCCAACGAACCTTTTTTGGAAATGGGAATTGATACCGCCGATGTTACATTGGGATACCTTGATGTAGCTAGCACCAATACTGGAACTGCTCAGTTTCATGTACGGACATACCTAGACAGTGGATATACAATTCAAACCATTTCTTCGCCGCCCACACTAACCAGTGGTGTCGCGACACATACCTTGGCCGGGATGGCTTCCCAGGGAGTATCAGTTCCCGGAACTGAGCAGTTTGGAATTAACTTAGTGGCTAACACTTCACCAGCGGCTTTCGGAGCAAATCCGTCCCCTTATCCAGACAGCAGCTTTGCAGCAGGAGAGGCGGCTATTGGCTATAACACGACCAATCAGTACAAATATGTGCCAGGTGATATTATTGCTCAAACAGGCGCCAGTGGCTGGGGATTAACGACTTTTACCATAAGCTATATTGCCAACATGAAGTTGGATACTCCAGCCGGATACTACTCTATGGTGCACGACCTGGTTGTGGTAGCTACCTACTAACCTGTTCATAACTTTCGAGCTTCAGAAATAAATCTGGTTGCTTTGTTTTTTCCCTTGTGCTATAAAAAATATGTAGGAACAAAAAACAAAAATAGATCCCTAAATTAGGTAAATGAAAAAAGCTAGGCGCCTAAACCTGTATACTCGCACTAAGAAGTCGCTGCTAACCACCGCTGTATTATTCGTAGCCGGGTTAGTTATATTGAGCCCGCTGATAATTTCTAAAGTCGCTAGCGGAGCAGGGCAGATTGCTCTTCGTTCGCTAAGCATTTCTTCTGGCGTACCAAGCAACACGAATGTCAACTACACCTTCACTTTTACGGTTGTTGCTACTAGCACACTTCAAGGAATGAAGTTTGAAGCATGCACCACGGCAGTCAACGCCTGTACCGCGCCTGCTGGCATTGATTTTTCCAGTGCCACTTTTGGTAGCCAAAGCGGTTTCCAGGGCGGAACTAGTTTTGCAGTTGATGCTACAGGGGCCAATGATTGTACTCCTAGTACAACTGTTTTGTGTGCTAATCGCACCGATGCAACTAGCCAGACAGCAACCTCGCGCAATATCACCTTTGGCGGAATTACCAACCCCTCAACTGTAAATACGGCCTTTTTTGTTCGTATCACTACCTATGCTCTCAATACATACACTACAGCAAGCGTGCAGGACTACGGGGTTACAGCCAGTGCTGTTGTGCAGACATTAACCACAACAGCGGCGGTTGCCGAGGTACTCAACTTTTGTGTTGGGTCTACGGCTGCCAATGCTGGCTCTGGTACAGGCGTAATTCCGGTTGATTGTTCGGCCGTGACCGGTACTACCGTCAACATTGGTGTGTTGTCAACCACGCAGGTAAATGTATCCCCTGTGCAGGTAACAAATGGCGGCAATAACCTGAACGGATTGGTAATGCTGCGCACCAACTCTATAAATGGCACCACTGTTTCCTATGATGCCATTCAGGCTACGAGCGGCACTAACCACTTAGGGACATTAAGAATTAGCGGTGGAACTTGTGACCCGACGGACCCCAGTATTATTACAACCGACCCCTGTATAAACAGTAATCCAACGCAAGCCCAGTTGACTAATGGAACAGAAATGTTTGGCATGACGGTGGCTGGTGTTAATTGCGAAAGTACTTCGAACTATAGCTGCACATTTGGCGGTGGTAACTACAACCTAATTCGGAATAGTTCGTATGACGGTGACGGAACTAACAATGCTACTAACTTTTCTGATACGGATACGGTTTCTGGCACAACCACCAATGGCTATGCTTGGGAAGACGATGGAACAATTACTCAAATAGCCAGTTCAACAACCTATGTTGATGATGAAGCTTTACTGCTCAAATTCGCTGCCACAAATGCACTTATTACACCCTTCGGCACTTATAGTGTGCAAACCGATTTTATAGCAGTTTCAACATACTAAGCTAAAGCACAAACAATAAGAGAGCGGTCACAAGCGTGCAAATATTTGGGCTTAGCATTGCAAACAGAAAAGCTCTCATGTTATACCTGTAGCTAGTAGCGCTTATGAGAGAAAAACCA
>CAYUXQ010000005.1:5735-27873 GCA_964448925.1 uncultured Candidatus Saccharibacteria bacterium
GCGTATAAATAGGCTCCGTAGCCTGTTTTTACTTGTGAGGCGCTTCCCTCTGCTGTTTGCGGCACTGTTGATGGCTGTCTCGGTGCTTCTGCCTACTTTGATCACTGAAAAAGCTCTGGCGGCCGGCCAGCTAACTGAGCGTTCGCTTAGCATTAGTTCTGGTATACCCGGTAAGACCAATGTCCAGTACACTTTTACCTTCAAGGTGTCTTCTGCCAGCGATATCGAAGGAATCAAACTCCAAGCATGTACCACAGCAGTTGGCTCCTGCACCGCCCCGACTGGCCTAAGCTTTTCCAGTCGAACCTATGGTACTCAGTCTAGCTGGCAAGGCGGAACTAGTTTTGCCGTTGATACTACTGGAGCTAATGATTGTACTCCTAGTGCCAGCATAATCTGTGCCAATCGAACAGACGCAACAGCGCAGACTTCTGGTACTTCGCGCTCGATTCGTTTTGATGGTATTACTAACCCCAACACTGCCAACAGTACCTTTTTTGTCCGTATTAGTCTTTATAACGCCAACAACTACCCAACTGGCGCCGGTTTTGTAGACTACGGTGTAACAGCCAGTGCCGTAGTCCAAACCCTTACTGTCAGCGCTCAGGTTGCTGAGGTGCTAAGTTTTTGTGTTGGAGCGACTGCCGTAAATGATGCCACAACCAGCGTTGCAAGCGACTGCAGTGCTTTAACAGGTACGGCAGTTAATTTGGGCGTGCTGGACTCGGCAAGAGTAAATGTTTCGCCCGTAACATCTACCAATGGCGGCGATGATAACAACGGTGTGGCCATGGTCAGGACAAACGCCAGCAATGGAGTGGTAGTTAACTATGACGCCATTCAGGCTTCTAGCGGCTCTAATCATCTAGGTACTCTAAGAATCACAGGTGCTTCTTGTAATGTTGGCAATGTTAGCACTGATGGCTGTATAAATGCTCAGGGCACAACTCAGGGTACCTTTAGCTCCGGTACCGAGAAGTTTGGTATGACTGTTGCTGCTATCAACTGTGGTAGCAACACTGGCTCTAACTACACCTGTACTTTTTCTAGCAATAACACCAACTTACAGCGAGCTGCCAACTATGACGGAGATGGTACCACCGGTGGCACTAACTTTACCGATACTGATACGGTTTCTTCTACGACTAGCGGCTATGCCTGGGATGAATCTGGTGCCCTGCAGCCAATAGCGTCATCTACAAACCCGAACGGCTTTGTGGAAGATGAGGCACTAATACTGAAATTTGCTGCAACTATTGCTTTAGTGGCACCTTTTGGTAGCTATTCGGTTCAAGCTGATTTTGTGGCGGTGCCAACCTACTAGAGGACATGAAAAAAGGTGTTTATAAAGCATAAACTAACAGACATGACGGATACCATAAGGCGGTTTGGGCTACTGATTGCTTGCGGGGTCTTTGCCTTAGGTGTTGTTGCTTCGGTATTGGTCTCAAAAGATGTTTCGGCAGCCGGTCAGATAACTTTGCGCTCACTCAGTATTTCTTCTGGTGTACCGGGTAAAACAGGCGTACAGTACACCTTTACCTTTACCCCGTCTTCTACCAGCGACATTGAAGGACTCAAATTGCAAGCTTGTACTACAGCCGTTGGCTCTTGTACAGCTCCAACCGGGCTAAGTTTTTCTAGTAGTACTTACGGAACTCAATCTGGCTGGCAGGGCGGAACTAGTTTTGCAGTTGATGTTACAGGAGCCAATGACTGCACGCCTAGTGCCAGTATAATCTGTGCAAACCGTACAGATACAACTGCTCAAACTTTGACTTCACGCACAATCCGTTTTGATACTATAACGAATCCCACTACAACCAATGTGGCATTTTTTGTCCGCATTAGCCTTTATAACGCCAACAACTACCCAACTGGGGCTGGTTTTGTAGACTACGGTGTAACAGCCAGTGCTGTAGTACAGACCTTAACGACCAGTGCGGCTGTGGCCGAAGTGCTAAATTTCTGTGTTGGTTCTACTACCGCTAATGCCGGTTCGGCTACTAGTGTAATCCCATCTGATTGCACAGCAATTACGGGGACTTCTGTAAATATTGGCGTGTTGTCTACTACGGGCGTAAATGTCTCGCCAGTTACATCGACTAATGGTGGTGATGGCAACAATGGCCTAGTTATGCTTAGGACTAACTCAGTCAACGGCACCTCTGTTCAATATCATGCCCTTCAAGCATCAAGTGGCACAAACCACTTAGGCGCTATTAGAATCTCTGGAGCAACTTGTGACGCGTCTGACCCGAGTACTTCTACCACAGATGGCTGTATTAATTCGGCGGGCTGGAACGGTTCTGCGCCAACCCAAACAACGCTTTCTGCCGGCACTGAATTATTTGGAATGACCATCGCCGGGGTTAACTGTGAAAGTACAGTCAGCTATAGCTGCACATTTGGCAGTGGTAATTACAATTTGGTTAGAGACAGTAATTACGATGGTGACGGCACCAACAATGCAACCAACTTTACCGACACCGATGTCGTATCTGGAACAACAACCAGCGGTTATGCTTGGAACGAAAGCACTTCTGTCTTTGACACAGTTGCTGCTTCTAGCACTTATGTCGATGACGAAGCCCTGTTACTCAAATTTGCAGCAACATCTGCCCTGATTACGCCTTTTGGTAGCTATACTGTCCAGTCCGATTTCATAGCAGTAACTACATATTAGCTAACTTTCCTAGAGCGAGTAGAGAAAAGTGGGCAAAACGAAACCACTGAAAACCAAAGCCAGGTGGCTGAGCCTATTTGGAGCATTAACAGCATCTTTTTTGTTTGTTTTTTTTACAAACATTCTGTCTGTAAGCGCCCAAGAACTGCTTAATCGCTCAGTCAGTGTTTCTTCTGGTCTCCCGGCGGTGGCTACTAGCCATAGCTTCAGTCTAACCCCTAGTTCGGTTGCGCCAATCGGATCCATTGTTTTTGAATATTGCGAAAATGCACCGGTTGTTGACTTTCCTTGCAATGCGCCGGTGGGGCTAGATGCAAGCGTTGCTAGCCTGGCTACGCAGAGCGGTAATACCGGATTTAGCTTTGATAATGTAAATTCTACAGCTAATCGGATTGTAATCACCAGAACTCCGTCTGTTGGAATTCCGACACCCAGTAACTACTTATTCAATAACATCACCAACCCATCTAATGCTCCTCATTCAGAATTTGTGCGAATCAGCACTCACGCCACTAGTAATGGTAGCGGGCCTATTATAGACAAAGGGTCGGTAGCATTTGCAATAAATGCACCACTAAATGTGGCAGCATATATTCCTCCATTTTTAAACTTCTGTGTAGGAATTACGGTAGAAATGGACTGTTCAGGCACATATGGCGATAGTATAAACTTGGGAATAATTTCACGAACAACGGCTAACTCAGCTACTTCGCAGTTTTCTACCGCAACTAATGACCCTACAGGCTATGTGGTGTCTGTACTGGGCAATACCATGACCTCTGGTAATAACATTATCCCGGCATTGGGGGCGCCTTTTCCCAGCTTGCCCGGGGTCAGTCAATTCGGTATAAATTTACGCGATAACAGCAATCCCAATATAGGTTCTGACCCATCTGGCATTGGCCCAGCCTATCCGGCAGCTGACTATAATTTTATAAACTTCTATAAATTTGTAGACGGCGACACTCTTGCTACCAGTATCAGGTCGTCTTACTATGCCAGAATGACTGTTTCGTATTTGGTCAATGCTTCGTCTGCTCAAGAGCCTGGCACCTATAGCGCTACTCTGACTTATGTAGCAACAGTACAGTTCTGAGGTTAAGCTAAATTATTCTTCGCCCAAAAACAAGCGGTTTGTTATACTATGTGCTAGGAAATGAAACTGGGGAAATTTTTTGGAGCACTGAAAAGGGCAGGGGTAGGTTTTTTAGTGATTGCTATCTTAGCTTTGGCTCTGCCCGTTGGGGCACAGTCACCATCTGGTAGTGGTCTCAGCATAACTCCAACACTAACTGAATTTACGCTTAATCCTGGCCAGGCAGACAAGCTAGACATTACCCTTAAAAACATAACCGTCAATCCCTTAATCGCCCAAGCTTCGATAAATGATTTTGAATCTGATAATGTAACAGGCAATCCAAAGCTACTCAGCAGTACAGCTCAGCCAACACCAAATAGCATCCGCAATTTTGTTGTTGGCCTTGATAATGTTCCACTAGCAATAAACGAACAAAAAACCGTTTCTGTTGCTGTCCAGATTCCTAAGGGAACGCCCGCCGGTGCATATTTTGGGGTTATTCGCTATCGTGCTAACCCGGCTATTCAAGGCGCAGCACCGGCCCCTGGAGAGGTCTCGCTTTCGGCTAGCGTAGGCACCATTGTACTGATTACTGTACCAGGACAAATCAAGGAACAAGTTCAGTTAACCGGACTCCACATATATAGCGGCCCTAAAAACACACCGCGAGAGAGTACAATTTTTTTCAGTCAGCCCAACCGTGCCGGTGTAGAAGTGAAAAACCTTGGGAATGGTTTTGCAAAACCTTATGGGACAATTGAAATAAGCCGAACTTTTGGCAGCAAGGTGTATAGCTACCAGCTAAATGGTGAGAAAGTTAAGGCTAATGTTTTACCCAATAGTTCTCGTACTTTTGTAAATCCAATATTTAACATTAAATCACCTGGTCGCTACACTTTGACAGCCAATGTTTCTTACGGTAATGGTTCGGATGTCTTAGTTCTGAGTAAGAGTTTTTGGTATATACCTGTATGGTTACTATTTATTCTTGCAGCTATCGTGGTTGTCCTTATCGGCTTGGTATTTTTCACCCGTCGTCGTTCCCACAAAGGTTCAAAAAACCGAAATAGCCACCGGGGTTATTAAACACTAAAACTAGGCAGGAGCAAAAAGGTGGGGAAAAACATCAAGCATCCCATACCAATCATAAGTTGCGCCTTTCTAGGGTTAGCCATCTTAGCGGTCGGTTTGTTTACATCAGCATCGGTCTTGGCGGCTACTTCTCAGTCTGGCTCCGTTGGCATAGAGGGTACTATTCCTTCTAACCCACCAACTCAAGCCCCCACTATTAATATTCCGGCAAATGGACAAGTATTTAGTTCTACCCCTATCACGGTTGGAGGACTTTGCAAGACAGGTCTCCTAGTAGAAATATTCAAAAATAGCGTTTTTGCGGGCTCCGTTATCTGCGCTGGAGGTAGTTACTCTCTACAAATAGATTTATTTGATGGGCGCAATGACCTGGTAGCCCGACAATACGACAATCTTAATCAGGCCAGCCCTGATTCGAACTTGGTTAGTATAACCTTTAACTCGGGATTTACTCCCAGGGGCCCACGGTTATCGCTAACCACCCTTTATGCAAAAAGAGGAGCTGACCCTGGCACAATACTCTCTTGGCCTATTAGCATTAGCGGTGGCAAGGGTCCGTATGCAATCAGTATCGATTGGGGAGACAAAAGCAAAACTGATTTAATCAGTCGAGCCGAGCCAGGCAACTTGGACCTTGAACATACCTATAACCGCTCTGGTACATATAACATTGTTATCAAGGCTACAGATGCAAACGGCCAAACCGCTTTTTTGCAGGTAGTGGGCATAGCCAATGGGCCTGTACAGCAATCAGCCGCTGGCGGGGCTGTCGTTACACCACAAGACCAGAAAGTGCCGTTATATGTTTGGGTTATACTGATATTACTAATTCCACTTCTCCTTTCGACTTTCTGGCTAGGTAAAAAACATCAGTTGCAAAAAATCCGAGCCAATTTGCGCAAAGGCAATAGCCCAGTTTAATTTCTCCCCAAAAAGCTGTAGTATCTAACAGATGAACCACTATGGAGTTGGGTGCAGCGTAGCCAATAAAGTCCGTTTTTATTCTTTATATATTGGAGTCCTGCTGTAGTGAAAACGGTTTATGTTGGAATGAGTGGCGGGGTGGATAGTTCGGTTGTAGCCCTGCTTCTTAAGCAACAGGGCTACAAAGTTGTGGGAGTATATATGAAAAACTGGAGTCGGGATCTACCTGGTGTACCGTGTCCGTGGATGAATGATTTTCAGGATGCGAAAAGAGTAGCCGTGCAACTGGGGATTGATTTTAAAATGTATGATTTTGAAAAGCAGTACCGACAAAAAGTCGTAGATCTCATGCTGAGTGATTTTAAAAAAGGCCTGACACCCAATCCTGATATTACCTGCAACCAAGAAATTAAGTTCAAACTTTTTTTGAATACGGCCCTGAGTGACGGAGCTGACTTAGTTGCCACAGGCCACTATGCGAGGGTTAGCAAGGGGCGCTTGTTTATGGCTCAGGACAAAAACAAAGACCAGACCTACTTTTTATACAGAGTGTCTAAAGAGGCTCTAGCAAAAACAACCTTTCCGCTGAACGGATATAATAAGCCTCAAGTTCGAGCCTTTGCTAAAAAAAACGGTCTAGTAACGGCAGACAAAAAAGAAAGTATGGGTATTTGTTTTGTTGGCAAAGTTGGTATAAAGGATTTCCTGCAGCATGAGCTCTTTCGGCATCATGTTTCAGAAATGGGCAATATAATTGACCAAAGTGGAAGAGTTATTGGTCGCCATGATGGAGCAATTTTTTACACAATTGGTCAGCGGCATGGCTTGGAGGTTGGCGGCGGACTGCCTTACTATGTAACTGGCAAAGACATGGAAAAGAACGAGGTGTATGTGACGACCGATATACAAGATCCAAAGCTCTGGAGTTCAGAAATTCGCTTTGTATCTACACATTGGATAGATGAAAGCCGGACCCCAAACCTTGAGCCTCAGATTTTTGTCAGAACAAGACACCGAGCAAAACTAATTCCTGTAAAAAAGCTTAGCCACTCAGGCGAAGACTGGAGAGCTGATCTCGCCGAAGAGGTACGGGCGCTCACACCTGGACAATCTGCTGTTTTTTATAGTGGAGAAGAATGTTTGGGTGGTGGGATTGTTGTTTAGAACGGCTAGTGGTACGATAGTGGTATAGTTAATATAAGAGGGAAAATACTATGGGTTTATTCGGGCTATTTGGAAAAAAGAAAGATGATTCTGCCGTTCCTGGCAGCGCGCCTGCACCGGACCCTGCAGCACCACCTGCTGATGCTGGAGCGCCGACGCCACCAGCGGACCCAACCCCGCCCACCGAAACGCCTCCTGCACCCCCTGCTGACCCAGCACCTCCGGCCAATCCCACCCCACCAGCTGTTTAAGTTTTACTAACAGATCTTAAAACACCTCTGTTTTTAGAGGTGTTTTTTGATACAATGTCTACTAATGACGGCGCAGGAAATTCGAAAAAAGTATATTGATTTTATGGTCAAAAACGGCCATAAAAAAATTCCACGCGCTTTGCTAATTCCGCAGAATGACCCAACCACACTCTTTACCGGTAGTGGTATGCAGCCGTTAATATCTTACTTGCTTGGAGAATCACACCCAGACGGTAAGCGGTTGGTAGACAGCCAGACTTGTTTTAGGGCGGAAGACATGGACGAAGTCGGCGATAATCGTCAC
Source organism: uncultured Candidatus Saccharibacteria bacterium (assembly GCA_964448925.1). Lineage (GTDB taxonomy): Bacteria > Patescibacteriota > Saccharimonadia > Saccharimonadales > UBA10212 > JAYTJL01. Next base: position 13,235 of record CAYUXQ010000005.1, read on the forward strand.
ACAACCTTTTTTGAAATGCTAGGCAACTGGAGCCTAGGCGATTACTTTAAAGAAGAACAAATTAAATGGTTCTGGGAATTTTTGACTAACGAACTAAAGCTTGATCCACAGAGAATTTTTGTAACATGTTGTAGTGGTTTTGATGAATTTGAGATACCAAAAGATTCCGAAAGCGCCGAAATTTGGAAAAAACTATTTTCTGAAAAGAACATTGATCCAGTAGAGGTTGACATAGGGTCAGAGGAAAACGGTTACAAGGTGGGCGAGCAGGGTGGGCGGATATTCTACTACAATAAAAAGAACTGGTGGAGTAGAACCGGCGACCCATCAAAAATGCCAGCTGGTGAACCAGGCGGCCCAGACACAGAAATCTTCTATCTTTTCCCGAATATTACACATGACAATTCATGGGGTGAACTGTGTCATCCAAATTGTGACTGTGGAAGATACATAGAGCTTGGTAATTCCGTTTTCATGGAATATTTACGAACCGAGGATGGTTTTGTGGCCTTGCCAAACAAAAATGTTGATTATGGCGGCGGCTTAGAACGAATGGCAGCTGCTGTGCTTGAAAATCCTGATGTTTTTGAAATTAGCTTGCTACGACCAATCATTGAAGGGCTAGAAGAATTAAGCGGAAAAAATTACCAGGATCATAAAAAAAGCATGAGAGTGATCGCCGACCATGTTAGAGCGGCAGTATTTCTGATCGCCGATGGCGCTGTTCCTAGCAACAAAATGCAGGGCTATGTTTTACGCCGACTTTTGCGGCGGGCGATTTTAGAAGCCAGAGACTTACATATAGGCAATGAGCTGGCTGAAAAAATACCGAAAATTGTTGTGGAACTTTATAAGGCTGATTATCCGGAACTTGAACACCAGGAAAGCGAAATAACCTCACAGATTACTAAGGAAGTAAATCTGTTCAAGAAAACACTTGAAAAAGGTCATTTAAGATTCATTAAGCAGCTAAAGACTGACAGACAAATAAATGGAGCGTTTATTTTTGAGCTTCATGATACCTATGGTTTTCCTCCAGAGTTGACTATGGTGCTGGTCGCTCGTCATGGTGCGGCTGTGAGCGAAAACTGGCAGGAAGACTACCAAAAACTTCTCGAGCAGCAGCGCGAACGGAGCCGGACAGCAGCACAGGGTTTATTTAAGGGTGGGCTAGCTGACCACTCTGATCAAGTGATTAAGTATCACACCGCAACACACTTAATGTACCAAGCCCTGCGAAATGTATTGGGCGAGGGCGTGATCCAACGCGGAAGCAATATTACTGCCGAGCGGATTCGGTTCGATTTTAGCCATCCGGAAAAAGTAACCCGCGAACAGCTAGACGAAGTTGAGACAATTGTAAACGAAATAATAACTCAGGACTTGCCGGTAAGCTGGAAAGAGGAACCAACTCAGGAAGCACTAAAATCGGCTAGCGGAGCTTTTGGCGATAAATATGGCGCCATGGTAAAGGTATATACTATTGGCCCCGAAGGTGCTTCTTTTAGCCGCGAAATTTGTGGCGGGCCCCATGTAAAACATACCGGGATAATTGGAGAAGGTGGTAAAAAATTCAAAATTGTTAAAGAAGAATCAAGTAGCGCCGGTGTCCGCCGTATAAAAGCTGTTCTGGAATAAACTAGGGTATTTTGCATCTTTATTGCTATTGTCTTCCATGTTAGAATTTAATCTGTAGTTCAACAAAAAAAAACAAAAAATGCCGCGAAAAAAAGCCAGTCACAAAAGGCGAATAATTAAGCCCAGTCAACTATCAATTCACTCACCCCATAAACGAGTATTGCTACACCCCTATTTTATTTTTGTATTGCTTTGTTTAGGAGTTTTTCTATGTCTTTGGACATATCGTGTCAATGCTACAGATGTCAAAGTAACTGCTCGCGTTGCTGGATTGCCGCCAGCGGTACCGGCCCAAATTTTGTCGCCGGCTGAAGGTCAACGATTTAGCTCTGCTCCAATTATACTCAGTGGAACCTGTCCAACTCCCTCCTATGTCAAAATTGCTAGCAACGACATTGATCTGGGATATGCACTTTGTAGTAATTCTGGTAATTTTACCTTGGCGCTCAGCCTTCTACCCGACGCCAACGAACTGATCGCGCATGTCTATAACCTAGCCGACGAAGAGGGCCCTTTGTCTAGCCCAGTAAAAGTTTATTATGATATTTTGCTTTCGCCACCTCCGTCAGCTCAAACACCTTTACCTGATGTTCCTGCAAGTAGTAGAGTCCCGCAGACAGTACGACCACCATTATTGGTGGGTACTGAGTTTAGCGTTAGGGCATTTTATACCGGAGATGAAGTCAAATGGCAGCTTAGCATGAGTGGAGGAACTCCACCGTATGCAATTAATATCGATTGGGGCGATGGTACAAATAGCGTGTACAGCAAGAACTCGGCAAGCGATTTTGACATATCTCACATCTACACAAAACCAGGCCCTAGTAACGGTGCCTATATAGTGAAAGCTAGCGCATCTGATGGCAGTTCTGGCCAATCGTCTTTGCAGTTTTTTGTCTTTGTTGTCCAAAAACAAACAGCAACGACAAATACCAGCAATGGCGGTACTATTGCAACAGAACAAAGTAGTCTGCTCAGTACTATTTTGAAGAATAAGTTTTTAGCAACGGCTTGGCCGTCTTTTATGGTGATTTGCTTGATGTGCACCAGTTTTTGGCTAGGCGAGAAAGAAGTCTCCTGGCGGTTGCGCAGAAAGCCGCGTTCAAGATGAGCTCATGCTATAATTTAAACTGATTGTGGCTACAAAATCGGCCTAAAAATATACTAAAGATGGAAATTCACGATAACAGCTCAACTAGCTCAGCCAAGCCTAAGTCAGCCAAACCTAACTTGCTGGGAGGAGCATTGAAGGGTTCACGCAAAATTGTCAAAGGCGTGCATGGTTCTATAAAAACACATACCCCAAAACTTAAACGCCTGAAAAAACCGACAAACTTTTCTAGTAACAACTACCTAGTATCACTAGATGTTGGGACAGAGTATGTAAAAGCCCTAGTAGGCAGGGTGATAGGGTCGGAAGTAGAGATTATTGGGGTTGGCCGCATGCATCAGTCGCTAAGCGACATGCAGGCAGGGGCGATAGCCGACATATCTTCGGTTGTGTCTAACTGCGACCGGGCCTTAGCCGCTGCTGAACAGCAAGCTGGGGTTAGCGCAAGAACCGCAGTGCTTGGAATTGCAGGAGAACTAGTAAAAGGGACAACTTCAACTGTTAGATTCACTCGTAGCAATCCTTCCAAGGAGCTTAACATTGAGGAAGTTGGTAAAATTATTGGTCTAGTGCAGGACAGGGCAGAAGCTAAGGCAAGAGCACAGCTGGCCTGGGAGATTGGAGGCAAACATGTCGAAGTCAGACTGGTTAATAGCGCACTTGTACGGATAGATATTGATGGCTACAAAGTCACTAATCCGGTAGGCTTTCAGGGCAAGAATATTGTGGTAGAAATGTACACGGCTTTTGCACCAATGATCCATATTGGGGCACTAGAGAGAACAGCCAGCGAACTCGATCTTGAATTGCTCGCACTCGCTGCCGAACCTTTTGCGGTTTCTAGGTCAGTAGTTGGCGACGACCCCAGTGCTGAAGTTAGTGCGATTTTAATGGATGTTGGAGGTGGCACTACCGATATTGCTGTAGTCAATGAAGGTGGGGTCGAAGGCACTAAGATGTTTGGGATTGGCGGCCGAGCTTTCACGCACGCTATTGAACGAGAGCTAGATGTAGATTATGCTAAAGCCGAATCTCTAAAGGTTGGACTTAGTGAAAGCAAGTTTACTGATTCGAAAAAGAATGCTCTTGAAAAAAGCTTGCGCAAAACTTTGAATGTCTGGATGTCAGGTGTCGAGCTAGCACTTGCCGAATTTGACAAACTAGACCATCTCCCAAGCAGAGTGCTACTCTGCGGAGGAGGGTCAAGCCTTGAAATGCTACTGAAAGAACTGGAAACCCAGGAATGGCACAAAAACCTACCTTTCTCCAAAAAGCCCACAGTCCAACACATAAAACCAAATGAAGTCGTAGGTATAACTGATACAACCGGCGACGCTAACGACCACACCTTCATTACCGCGATGGGATTATTGCGCGTTGGCGTAGACACTATGAGTAGTGGTGAAGCTGGTGGCGAAGACACCGTAAAAGGTAAACTAAATAGGTTGTTAAGAGTATGAAACTCCATTTACCATTTACCATTTACCATTTACCATTTACCGTTTTCCATTTACTATTTACTTCTCATTGTTCATTGAACATTGATCATTCATTGTCCATTGAACATTGTCCATTGAACATTGAAGCCTCCGAAGGAGGCATCGTATGAGCGCATTGCCTGCCAAAATTTCACCAAAGCCCCAAAAAGCTACTGTTTACTTAGAAGCAGACGACGAAATAACTTCAATAATTGAAAAAGTCGAATCAGCCGGCCCTAAAGTAGTAGCACTGGTATTGCCCAAAAGAATGACCAGCCTACAAAGTGTAGTAAATATGAGGCTTCTTAAACGGAATGCCGATTTAGCCAACAAGAGTGTTGTCCTAATAACAAGCGATTCGTCACTTCTGCCATTGGCTGGGGCAGCCAAGCTGCACACAGCAAAAAACTTACAGAGCAAACCGGAAATTCCTCCTTCGCCGGAAGGTGCTGCGCCCAGTAACGCAACAGGGTCATCAATACCCGATGAGTTAGAAGATACGGGCGAAGAAAACACTGGAAAATTAGATTACCATCGTTCGATTGGAGAGCTTGCAGCCGTACACTCTATAAAAGATGACGAAGAAGCTATAGCCCTGCCGAGTGACGATTTAGAGTCTAAGTCAACTGAGGCCGAAAAGCGACCTAAATCCAGCAAGATTAAAGTTCCTAACTTTGACAAATTTAGAATGTCCCTTGGGTTGAGTGGGATTCTGATTGTGGCTGTTGCCGCTTTCTTGGTGCTAGCTATCTTTGTGTTGCCAAAAGCAACCATAACAATTAGCACTGAAAGTATTCCAGTCACGGCCGACTTTAGCTTGCGTGGTTCGGATTCAGCCAAAGCACTCGACATGGATAAAATGATAATCCCGGTGTCGACCAAAACCAGCGAGCAAACGGCTACAACCCAAGTTACGGCCACCGGCCAGCAAAATAATGGCGAAAAAGCTACCGGCAGTGTTACTTTGATAAATTGCTCTAACAGTGCTGCATCAATTCCTGCAGGAACGGGTATAAGCACAAATGGACTAACCTATATAACCCAAAAGACAGTTGCCCTTGATTCCGGGAACTTTACTGGTGGCGGTATTTGCAAGTCTACTGGTAGCCATGTTGGGCAAACAGATATAACAGCGCAGCAAGGCGGAACAAAATATGACACCAGTATCAGTGGAGCGAGCGTCGCGGGGTTCTCCGGGATAACTGCAAGCGGTTCAGCTTCTGGCGGCACGGATAACATTACAACCATAGTTAGCCAGTCAGATGTTGACAATGCTAAATCTAAAATTACTAGCTCCGACACAGACACCTTTGCAAAAAAATTCCAAGAAGATTTGACGGCGCAGGGTTTTTATGTACTACCCTCGACCTTAAAAGCCGGCGATCCGGTAGCCGTAGCTAATCCAGCAGTAGGTCAGCCTGCCAACAATACAACAGTTACTACAAAAATTACCTATACGGTGTTTGTGGCTACTAAGGCTGATTTGTCTAAAGCTACCAAAACCGAACTAGAGAAAAAACTTAACCCCAAAAAGCAAAAGCTCAGCCAGGAGGATGTACTGGAAGGTGCCGATATAACTGTGCAAAACTCAAGTTCACCCAGTGACCTTGTCATAAATATCAACCAAACAGCCTCAGCTATACCAATAATTGATACGGAATCTATAAAGGCCCAGATTGGCGGCAAGAAAAAAAGTGAAATAGAATCAGCCATTAGTCCAATGCCAGGGGTCAAAAGGGTTGAGGTTAAAATGAGCCCGTTTTGGGTTTCTAAAGCACCTAAGAAACCTAATAAAACTACGGTTGTTGTTGTGCCTATAAAAGTAGCAGAAGGAAGTAATAAGACCAATGAGCCCTAGCCAGTATTTGGCGCTGGATGTGGGTAAAAGAAGAACAGGGGTTGCGAGAGCCTCCTCTGTTGCAAAAATTGCTCAACCCTTAACCAGTGTAAGTACCGATAAGCTACCTGAACACCTGAAAGAACTTAGTAGCAAATATAATATAACCGCCATTATTTTTGGCTTACCTCGAAGTCTTAATGGTGATGATACAGATCAGACCCGCTGGACGCGTAAACAAGTCGAACTACTAAAACCTCAGCTAAAAGCCAGTTTATTCTGGCAGGATGAAGCTCTGACTACTCAGACGGCGCAAGAATGGATAGCTGAAAATGGCAAGGATCATGACATCGACTCTCTTTCGGCGATTGTAATCCTGGAGGATTTTCTCAAAACTCCAGAACAAGACAGGCAACAATGTTAAAAAAACCAAACACTGGCAAACTAAAGAGTGTAACATCGGGTAAAGCTTGGGCTATAGGCATAGCAATAGCTGTATTGGTTCTTGTGGGAGGTGCTTGGGCGCTAAGAACTTGGTATAACCGTAATTTACAGCCTGTTTCTTCGAGCCTTGAGAGAGTATATTTTACAGTTTCACCAGGGGACACTCGTAGCGTAATCGCCGAAAACCTCGAAAGTGCCAAATTGGTTAGAAGCGCCAAAGCCTTCGAAAATTATGTAAGAAGCAACGAGATAGAAAATCTCCAAGCCGGAACATATGTATTGAGTCCGTCAATGGATGTTCCTGAAATAGTTCGAAAAATCTCACGCGGTGAAGTTGCTAAAAATCTACTTACAATCCTGCCCGGCAAAAGGCTTGACCAAGTAAAAGCTGCATTTGCTTCGGCGGGTTATAGCCAGAGTCAGATTGACAATGCTTTTAATCCTGCCCTCTATGCCGACATGCGACTGCTTTCAAGTTTGCCGCCTAGTGCTAGCCTCGAAGGCTATTTGTATCCTGATTCCTTTCAAAAACAGTCCAATACCCCGGCGGAAACTATCGTTCGCCAATCTCTCGAAGAAATGCAAAAACATGTCACCCCAGAACTAAATGGCGGGCTAGGGGCCCAGGGGCTGACCCCTTACCAGGGCATCATCTTGGCGTCTATAGTAGAAAAGGAAACCTCGAACCCGGTTGACCAGCCAACAGTGGCCCAAGTTTTTCTTTCACGGTTCAAACAGGGAATGATGCTTGGCTCCGATGTAACGGCGTTTTACGGAGCCGAAGTCGCCGGTGCACCCAAAAGCGTTTATTTTGACTCGCCATATAACACTCGCTTGCATACTGGTTTGCCACCCGGGCCCATAAGCAACTTTACGCTTAGTGCTCTACTTGCTGTTGCCAACCCATCGGATACCGACTATCTATATTTTGTGGCTGGTGATGACGGTGTATTGCACTTTTCATATACTGCGGCCGAACACGATGCAGCAATTGCTCAGTTTTGCCACAAAGCCTGTAATTAAGAGAGTCAAACAGTCCTTTTTGGTATAATAATACGCGGTAGGCGGTAGTTCTGATGAATGCCTACCTTTAATATGAATCTGAATATTTTTAAACGGTTGAGGTTAAGAAACCGAAAGCAGCTACTCAACAGGCAAAAGCTAGAAACAATTTTAGCTGCCAATCCCTTTGACGACAAAACACTTGACAAGGAAACTCGCCGTAAAATCACCAGATGGGGTATTATCGGCGGGAATATTGTGCTGCTTTTTGGCATTGGGTTTTTTGTAATTACTAATAACTCTGCCAGCCAAACCATCAGAAGTAGCGGTGTTAGTAGTGTGGTAACTACAGCTAGTTCTGTCTCCAACCCACTCGATCGGCTTTCTTCGGCTCAAATTGCTAGAGAAGTAGCCCAAATGACAAACCTGGCCGAACTAACCGCTGTACGCAACCAGGCCGACTCCGAAAATGCTCAGCTAACTACTGCGGCCAACGACAACAGTATAATAGCTAAGCCACAACTGGTTTCTACAGGCCAAAAGTCTAAGAAAGATATCACTCACTATATAACTAAACCCGGAGACACTATTAGCAGTATTGCGACTGTTTTTGGCGTTAACGCTAACAGCATCAGATGGTCCAACGATTTAACTGGTGATGCCGTAGCTCAGGGCAAAGACTTGCTTATCCCCCCAGCTAACGGCATCGTCTATCTTGTTAAGTCTGGCGATACAGTTGATGGGGTAGTAAAAAAATATTCAGCTGACAAAGCCCTGTTTATTTCGGTAAATGATGCAGAGAGCGGTAACCTCAAACCTGGAGAATACATCTGGGTTCCAGGTGGTACAATTGCAGCACCGGTCGCCCGTTTCTCGGTCGCTTCTACGGGTGGATTTGCCTGGGGCTACAGTGCCGTTTATGGTGGCAATGGCTATGACTATGGCTACTGCACCTGGTGGGCGGCCTATCGCCGAGCTCAAATTGGCAGACCAGTACCGAGTAACCTAGGTAACGCCTGTACCTGGAAGGGTCTAGCCGCCCAAGCTGGGCTTGGCGTGTCAACATCACCGTCCGTTGGAGCAGTTATCTGGACTCCTAGTGGCTGTCTTGGCCATGTTGGCTTTGTGGAGCGCGTTAATGAAGACGGAAGTGTTTGGGTGTCAGACATGAATTCACATGGCTTTGCCAGCATGGATACCAGTAGTGGTAGTGCTGGTGGTTGGGGTCGTATAAGCTATCGTTTACTATCACCAGCCCAAGCACACAGTTTTTGGTACATAAACTAAAACTTGGATTTTCTAACCCCTAGACTCTAACCCCTAGACTCTATACTCTATAAGTGTATGTTTGTGGATAAAGTTAGCATAAGCCTTCGTGCTGGTAGCGGCGGGAACGGTGCTCTTAGTTTTAGGCATGAGAAATTTCGAGCCTTCGGCGGGCCGGACGGAGGCGACGGTGGGGAAGGAGGAGACATAATTCTGCAGGCCAGCCGTAACGAAAACACTCTGGCAAGTTTTAGATACAAAAAACTGCTAAAAGCGCAAGACGGTCAAGCCGGCAGTCGAGCTAAAAGACATGGTAAAAACGGCCAAGACCTTGTCGTTGCCGTACCAGTCGGCACTATTGTCCTCGACGGACAATCCATACTGGCAGACCTTTCATTAGACGGGAGTCGTGCTGTTATAGCAAAAGGCGGTGCTGGTGGATACGGCAATGCTCATTTTATTAGCTCAACTCGTCAAGCTCCCAGAATTGCCGAAAATGGTGAAAAAGGCGAGGAATTAGAAGTTGTACTGGAATTAAAAATGATAGCTGATGTCGGAGTGATCGGGCTGCCAAACGCCGGGAAATCTACCTTGCTTTCAGTAGTTAGTAATGCCAAGCCTGAAATTGCTGACTACCCCTTTACTACTTTGCATCCTAACCTTGGTGTCGTTGACATTGATGCCAAGCACAGTTTACTTTTTGCAGATATTCCGGGTTTAATTTCGGGTGCCAGCAAGGGCAAAGGTCTAGGAGATGAATTTTTGCGTCATGTTGAGCGCACTTGCGTACTACTGCATCTGATAGACATCTACAGCCATAATGTTGTAGATTCCTATAAAACTATTCTCCGGGAGCTGGGTGACTATAGTGTCGACCTTCGCCTTAAGCCACAAATTGTAGCCCTGACCAAAACCGAAAACTTTGAGAAGAAGAAACTTGCCAAAATAATTGAGAAATTACAAAAAACACTACCTAAAGGCACTCCTTTGATGGTTATATCCAGTGCCAGCGGGAAGGGAGTAGATGAGCTACTGCGTACTATATACAAAGTTGTTCAAGCTGAACGGAAAAAAAGTCGATCTGTTTTACCCAAACCCCAAATGCCTGTAATTGGGTTAAAGCCCGCCGATTCGGGATGGTTGGTGACCAAAACTGCCAAAGGTTTTTTAGTAACTGGAGGTAAAATAGAACATTTTGCTGCTCGTACAAAATTTGATGATTTTTACGGCGAGCAGCGCTTTCGTGACATTCTAAGCAAAACGGGCATATTAACTGAACTAGAAAAACAAGGTCTAAAGCCTAATCAAGAAGTCCAAATCGGCGACCCGCCAGTCGCCAGGTTAGAATATTAATGTCAACATTTTATTTTTATGATCTAGAAACCAGCGGGATCAACCCAAGGACATCTCGGATTATGCAGTTTGCCGGCCAGCGAACTGATATGGACTTAAAGCCTATTGGCAAGCCCGACAACATTTTGGTTAAACTCAGCCCCGATATATTGCCCGAACCTGACGCTGTTTTGGTACATGGAATTACGCCTCAACGAGCTCTCTCAGAAGGAGTTAGTGAAGCTGAACTAGTCAAATACTTATCCACTCAGGTATTTCTGCCTAATACAATTGCGGTTGGATTTAATAACATACGATTTGACGACGAGTTTATAAGATTTTTGTTTTGGCGAAACTTTACAGATGCTTATGAATGGCAATGGAAAGAGGGGCGAAGCAGATGGGACATCTTGGATATGTCTAGAATGACCAGAGCTTTGCGACCAGAAGGCTTGCAGTGGCCATTTGCATCAGATGGCCGACCGACAAACAACCTGGCTGGCTTAGCTGCAGTCAACGGTCTTGAACACGATTCTGCTCACGACGCTCTGAGCGATGTGCGTGCCTGTATGGCAGTTGCGCGACTGATTTACAATAAACAGCCCAAACTTTACGATTATCTTTTGAGCATGCGAAGCAAAACCAAAGTGGCCGCACTGCTTGGTAGCGGCCAGCCTTTTGTCTATACCAGTGGTCGCTACTCAAGCGAGCATGAAAAGACCACCATAGCCAAACTTATTGCGCCGCACCCCGACCGTGGGGCCGGGATTGTTTATGACCTTAGAGTTGACCCTGAAGAATTTATTAAGATGTCTCCGCCAAATTTAGCTAAGGCGTGGCAAACTAAAGAACCGGACGCACCATATTTCCCCCTCAAAATCTGTTCGTATAACCGTTGCCCAGCGGTCGCACCGGTCTCAGTACTCGACACGGCTAGTCTGGTGCGTCTTGGTATTGATTTAGCAACCGTTGATATAAACCTAACAAAACTTGAAAACGCTAAAGATTTTGGTGATAAGCTAACAAGAGCTCTTGAGATAATGAGTACAAAAGAACAACCACAGATGGTTATCGATGATAATACAGTTGATTCGAGTCTTTATGGTAGCTTTGTACCAGATGCAGATAAGCCAAAAATGAGTGTGGTTCGAGCAGCTAGTGAAAACGAACTTGTTGGTTTAAACCTAGATTTTAGCGATGATCGACTTGAAAAACTCCTGCCACTGTATAAAGCCCGCAATTACCCAAAAAGCTTGAGCCAAACCGAACAATCAGCTTGGCAGGTATATCTGCATAATAAATTGTTAGCTGGAGGAAAAACATCATGGGCTGCTAAGTACTTTGGTCGGCTTAATGATCTGGCGAAATTACCAGATTTATCTAGACAGAACAGATACCTACTTGAAGAGTTGCAGTTGTATGGGCAATCGGTTCTGCCGTCTGACAGTGGTCAATAGCTTTTTATTTATAAAAAGATGTTTGTAGCGTCGAAGCAGATAAAATTCAAGCAACAATAGAGCAATTATTAAGATTTCGCTGAAACTTAATTGGTGTTGGGTGCCTGGAATTTGCCCCAGCACCAGAAACATATTTAACATTGAGGGCCACCTGTTTTTAAAGCTAAAAAGATTATATACCAGACTTGCTAAAAAGGCAAACAGTTTATATAGCTAATGCTTATCAAAGAGTTCAAAAAACAAAAAAGAAGCTCACTTAATTATTTCACGCTATAACACTGGAATTTAAGGAGTTTTTTGTGTATAATATTCGACCGTATTTATGGCTGATAATATTGTAATCCGAGGTGCCCGTGAACATAATTTGAAGAACATAAGTCTTGAGATTCCGCGTGGCAAGCTGACTGTTATTACTGGGTTAAGCGGCTCCGGCAAATCAAGCTTAGCTTTTGACACCATTTACGCCGAAGGTCAACGCCGTTATGTAGAGAGCCTGAGCGCCTATGCAAGGCAATTTTTAGGATTGATGGAAAAACCCGATGTAGACCAAATTGAAGGCTTGAGTCCGGCAATATCAATTGATCAGAAATCTACTAGCCGCAATCCGCGCAGTACAGTGGCTACTGTAACAGAAATTTACGACTACCTAAGACTGTTATACGCTCGGATTGGAACCCCGCATTGTTCTGTTTGTGGCAAGCCGGTTACACGCCAGACCACTAATGCAGTTGTGGACCAGATTATATCTTCAATGGCAGATGAAAGACTGATTGTACTGGCACCGATAGTTACTGCCAAAAAAGGTGCATTCGAACATGTTCCCGAACAGTACCTAAGAGCAGGATATGCCAGGGCAAGGGTGGATGGAGTAATTTATGCCCTAGACGAATTTCCGCATTTGGATAAAAAATATAAACACTTCATTGAGGTGGTCGTAGACAGGTTGGTGCTAAACCAAGATAGCCAAGGTAGGCTAGCTCAAGGCGTCGAACAAGCTTTCAATATTGCAAATGGCAGATTAGTCATCGCACAGCCAGACAAGAAAATAGACACGGTCTTTAGCCTTAAATACGCGTGCATTGACCACCCTGATGTAGCGATTCCCGAGTTAGAGCCAAGAACTTTTAGCTTTAACTCGCCACAGGGAGCTTGTTCGGTTTGTACTGGTTTAGGCAACCGGCTAGAAGTTGATCCCGAACTGGTCATACCCAATGGACGGTTAACGATTGCCGAAGGTGCCATACGCCCCTATAACCGAGTCAACACTGACGCTTGGTATATTAAAAAACTCCAAGCCGTTGCCGATGCCTATGGGTTTTCTATTCATCAACCGACTTCTGAGCTTAGCAAGTCTCAGCTCGACGCAGTTTTATATGGAACAGGCAACCAGACATATAAGGTACAGCTTGGGCTGGGACGAAGTTTTGCTACCACCTATGAAGGCGTAATTCCTAACCTCGAACGACGCCACAAAGAGACGGGCAGTGACTTTATGCGCCGTGATATAGAAAGATTTATGAAAGAAAGGCCTTGCCACGCTTGTCTTGGCCGGCGGTTAAAGCCGGAAGTATTAGCCATAACTGTCCAGGACAAATCCATTATGGATGTTTGTGAGTACAGCATTGACCAAGCAATTGCATACTTTGCAGGTCTGAAGCTAAATGAGACCGAACTCAAAATAGCCAAACAGATACTCAAAGAAATTAATGCCCGACTGAATTTTCTGCGAGATGTAGGACTAAACTATTTAACTCTTGCTCGTAGCGCGGTCAGTCTTTCGGGCGGCGAGGCGCAGCGGATTCGTCTAGCTACACAGATAGGTTCTGGGTTACAAGGCGTGCTGTATGTTTTGGATGAACCAAGTATTGGCTTGCACCAGCGTGACAATGCTCGCCTGCTTCGCACTCTGCAGCAGCTGCGCGACCTTGGCAACAGCGTCATAGTTGTTGAGCACGACGAAGAAACCATTCGCAGTGCAGATTTTTTGGTGGACATTGGGCCTGGTGCTGGAATACACGGCGGCAAGGTTGTGGCAACCGGCACACCCAAGCAGGTTTCCGATAACAAGCAAAGCATTACGGCAAAATTTCTGCGAGGCGATGAAATTATTGTAGTGCCAAAGAAAAGGCGGCCAGGCAATGCTAAAAAAATTACCATTGTTAACGCTCGTGAAAACAATCTAAAAAATATCACGGTCGATATCCCGCTCGGAAAATTGGTAGTAGTTAGTGGTGTGTCGGGTTCGGGCAAGTCGAGCTTGATAAACGACATTCTTGCTAAGGAACTGTCGGCAAGACTGATGCGGGCGCAAACCGTACCTGGTAGCCATGATGAAGTTGTAGGCGTCAATGAGCTTGATAAGGCTATAGTTATCGACCAATCACCAATAGGCCGGACGCCCCGAAGCAATCCGGCTACATATACCGGTGTTTTTACCCCAATACGAGAACTTTTTGCTTCTACACCCGAAGCTAAACTGCGAGGCTACCAGCCTGGAAGATTTAGCTTTAATGTCAAAGGCGGTCGTTGCGAAAACTGTTCTGGTGATGGCGTAATAAAAATTGAAATGCATTTTTTACCAGATGTTTATGTGCCTTGCGAGGTCTGTCACGGCAAACGCTACAACCGCGAAGCTCTAGAAATTCATTACAAAGGCAAAACTATAAGTGATGTTTTGGAAATGACCTGCGAATCTGCTCTGGAGTTCTTTGAAAACATTCCGGCCATTGCGCGCAAACTGCAAACTTTGGTTGATGTTGGTCTTGGCTATATTACACTTGGTCAACCCGCCACCACTCTTTCCGGAGGCGAAGCCCAACGAATAAAACTGGCGAGCGAATTGTCGCGCCGGGCAACTGGTCGGACACTATATATACTAGACGAACCAACCACTGGACTTCATATGGCGGATGTTGCCAAATTATTGAGTGTTCTGCATGCGCTGGTCGACAATGGGAATAGCATGATCGTAATAGAACATAACTTAGATATCATTAAGTCCGCCGACCATATAATTGACTTAGGCCCAGAAGGCGGTGAAGCCGGGGGTACAGTGGTCGCCGAAGGCACGCCTG